>JBLHPP010000071.1:0-9952 GCA_047624385.1 Crocinitomicaceae bacterium | reverse complement strand
CATTGTTAAAACCACTTTGAATAGCCGTCAGCTTTCCTAACACTGACTGGAGTTGTTCAGGTTGATTAACATCCCAGTCTTTCTGCGGGCTCAGTTGGACCCGCGCTCCGTTGGCACCACCACGCATGTCTGATCCTCTAAACGTCGATGCAGATGCCCATGCTGTTCTGACTAACTCAGAAATAGTCAGCCCTGATTCTAACACCTCGTTTTTCAGTTTCTCTACATCAGCCGTATTCACAAGAGGGTGATCTACTGGTGGAATAGGGTCTTGCCATATCAATTCCTCGGAAGGGACGTCAGCACCGATATAGCGCGAGAGTGGCCCCATGTCGCGGTGTGTTAGTTTATACCAAGCGCGCGCATAGGCATCGGCGAATACCTCGGGGTTTTGATGGTAATAACGGGAAATTTTTTCATACTCAGGGTCAACACGTAGAGACAAATCAGTAGTGAGCATCATAGGAGCATGGCTTTTGCTAGAGTCATGCGCATCGGGCACCGTTCCAGAACCAGCGCCTCCTTTGGGTTGCCACTGGTGCGCTCCTGCTGGGCTTTTAGTGAGTTCCCACTCGTAGCCAAATAGATTATTAAAATAGCCATTACTCCACTTTGTCGGCGTGCTGGTCCACGTGACTTCGAGACCACTAGTGATGGTATCACCAGCTTTTCCCTCACCTTGTGAGTTACTCCAGCCGAATCCCTGTTGTTCCATATCGGCGGCCTCTGGTTCAGCACCCACTTGGGCAGCATCGCCAGCTCCGTGAGTTTTACCAAAGGTATGACCACCTGCGATCAATGCCACAGTCTCCTCGTCATTCATTGCCATGCGGGCAAATGTATCTCGGATATCTTTGGCTGCAGCTAGAGGATCAGGCACCCCATTGGGGCCTTCAGGATTCACATAAATCAGTCCCATTTGCACTGCTGCTAATGGATTTTCTAAGTCTTCATGGTCACCTTCATACCGCTCATCGGCTAACCACTCTTTTTCTTGACCCCAATAAATATCTTTTTCGGGCTCCCAAATGTCTTCACGGCCGCCAGCAAACCCGAAGGTTTTGAAGCCCATGGATTCGTGTGCCACATTTCCAGTGAGAATCATCAGGTCTGCCCAAGAAATACTCCGTCCATATTTCTGTTTTATTGGCCATAGTAATCTTTTTGCTTTGTCTAGGTTTCCATTATCTGGCCAGCTATTCAGCGGAGCAAAACGCTGGTTTCCTGTACCGCCACCACCGCGTCCGTCACTTGTTCTATAGGTCCCAGCACTGTGCCAAGCCATACGAATAAATAGTGGGCCGTAATGTCCAAAATCTGCTGGCCACCAGTCCTGAGAGTCAGTCATGAGGTCGGTAAGGTCATTTTTGATAGCTTCTAGATCTAGTTTTTTGAACGCTGCTGCATAACAAAATTCGCCTCCCATTGGGTTAGATTTCTCAGAGTGCTGACGCAAAAGATCCACGCGCAATAGATTTGGCCACCAGTCTTTATTGGTTGTGCCACCTCCGGCACTTTCTTTTTGGCTATTGGTTTCTGGCTGGCTTTGGTGAAACGGGCACTTACTGGTATCGCTCATAGTTTGATGTGGGTTTTTTCTAACAATATAGAATAATTGTGAACACCCCACTTTTAGTCAAATACGGTTGGCAACACAATCGAATTCAAACTACCTCTTCTCAATGATTAAGATAAGGAATGCTAATGGTAGTGAATGTAAATCCTATTTTAACTTCACACTAGATGACAAAAAATCACAGCCTGGTTAATTGTTGTCGATCTGTAGGCAACAGCCTGTGTCTCATGTCAGTCTGTGGTGCCTTAGTATGCCGCTTGATTCCACTAGCCGATCTGGTACATGCTGGCGACGCCCGATGCAGACACTCATTCCAGACCACCGACCAGCGTTAGTCCTCGCACCGATGCAAGATATTACCGACCTTGCCTTCATGGGAGTGGTCGATAGCTATGGCGGCCCAGACTACTACGTTACCGAATATTTTCGCGTCCATCGTGACTCGAGTTTGGAAAAGAAAATCCTGCGCTCGCTCACGCAAAATGAGACAGGAAAGCCAGTCTTTGCCCAAATGATAGGGGAAGACATCAAAGCTCTCACCCGGACAGCGAAGCAACTGATGGAGTATCCAGTGGCGGGGATCGACCTCAACCTCGGCTGCCCAGCTCCCACGGTGTATAAGAAAAATGCCGGTGGTGGTTTGTTAAGACTATTGGACCACGTCGATTCCATCCTCGGTGCCTTGCGCGATTGTGTCGACGGGAGATTTACCGTAAAAACCCGAGTGGGCTTCGAGACCCACGAAGAATTCGACGCAATTCTCGAGGTATTTCAAAGGCACGACATCGACGCCCTCACCATCCACGGTCGTACCGTGCGCGAGCAATACCGGACACCAGTCCACGCAGATCTGGTGAAGCAGGCTGTAGACCTGATGAAGTGCCCAGTGATAGCCAATGGCAATGTGGTCAATGTAGCAACCGGCAAAGCCTACCACGCGCAAACTGGAGCCGCTGGACTAATGGTCGGACGAGGAGCCATCCGCAGCCCTTGGCTTTTCCAACAACTCAAAGACAGCTACGAAGGCCGCCCAGTCGTGACACCGACCCGCAAAGACCTTCATGGCTATGTCACCGCGCTTTACCATGCTGTCGCGGAAAATGAAAAACGCAAAACCTACGTCGAAGGCAGCCATGTCAATCGGATGAAAAAGTACATGGCGTATATTTCTCAGGGGATTGATGCCGAATTTGAATACCAAATCCGCCGCGTCAAAACTGAAGCCGACTTCTTCGCCGCTTGCGATGAGTTCATGTTAGATGAGCGGAAACTCCCCGACACCCCACCAGTAGACTCGAAACTCTACTCAGGTTTCAGTAAGTTATTAGAAGACCAAGCCATGTAGAAGAGCGCTTCCAGCTCCATTGTTTTGGAATAGCTTGGGATGTGATTTTTTACCGCGAAAAATGCTAAATTTTCGAAAGAAAAAAATTACTAATTGGAGTAAAGCTACTTCTACCACGAATCTCACCAATCTCACGAATGGTAGCAAGCAAGTAACTAGTGCCACCTATGTTCTGGATGTGCCTCAGCACTCCAGATCACTTGGCCAGTTGCGGTGGGAGAATCTTGCAGCCTTCGGGAACGCGCTGAAAGATGTCCTTATTGTTTTCAGTGAGACGTCCAATTTTTCCGCTGCCGTCTTCGTTGAGTGGAAGGCCAGCCCCATAGCTGATATTCATCGCTTGGGACGAACCGTTGATTTTGACGACTATGGCTTGTCCTTCCCACACGCTGGTGTTGAAGACTCCCGCTTCTGTTGAGCTGTCGAAGAGGATGGGGATGTTTGTCCGTGATTCTGTCGTGAGACCCATAACGTAGCCCGTCGTGTTTTCATTCTCAGTTAGTGGGCTGACTTCGTTAGGTGGAGATGTACTAGCGGTGCTTAGGGTTTGGGCATTTTTCTTATTCCGGAAGGTCAGTTCCTCATCGATTTTTTCAGCTTTGATCAATTTATCAAAACATGCTGCTGCAGTTGGCGATTCACTTTCTAAATCGGATGGAAAGTGGCCATCGTGGTCGCTGGCATAGCTATAGAGAGCTGTGAAGACTTGCTTGAAATTGCCTATGGCACTGGTTTTTTCAGCAGCACGGATCTGCTTCTGAATAGGCCCGTAAGAACTGATTCCTAAAACAGCTAAAAGCAGTATAGGAATCGCCCATTCGGCTATTCTCACATTTCGTGAGACGGGTGGTTTTTGAGTCATTTGATTGGTATACTTTGGATGGCTGTGGCTCGACACATGCGGTGCGGAGCTACAGAGGACCGAGGTTACATCTTCATGAGAGAGGTTTGTAGAGATCTCTAGGAGGCATATTGTAACTTACCGGCCACACGCGTCAAGCCGCGCTCTGCCGCAGAGTTGAGTCGAGCCTAAGCACTCCAGATCACTTGGCCAATTGCGGTAGGAGGATCTTGCAATCCTCGGGAAGGTCTTTGAAGATGTCCTTATTGTTTTTAGTGAGTCGTCTAATTTTTTCGCTACTATCCTCGTTGAGTGAATCTCCTCTGTAGTTGATTTGCTAGGTATTAGTGGCTCCATTGATCTTTACGATGACCCCCTGACCTAACCAAACGCTGGTGCTGAATTCACCAGGCTTAATAAAGGAGTCGAAGAGGATCGGGAGGTTTACGCGAGAACTTGTGCTGAGGCCTTTGACATATCCCCATGCGTTTTCATTCGCTGTGAGGACGCCGACGTTGTTAGGTGAGAGCTTGCTTACGACTCTGGACTTGGCTGCTTTCTTGTTCCAGAACACCTTTTCGCTATCAATGTAGCCGCCAGTTAGTAGTTGGTTAAAGCAATCTTCAGCTGAGGCAGCGGGCCCAGTTATGTCACAGGGAAAGAGTCCGTCGTGGTCTTTAGAAAAATTGAACAATGCGCTGTGGATGTCTCTGCCACGGACTATATGATTTTGTGTATAAGCTGCTTCATTGATTCTGATAATTCGGCCACTGGTGACGATCAAAAAATACGCTATAATTAAGGGCACCTCCGGCAACTCCCGCTGTCGGTGTGTGAGTTATTAATTCTTTAAATTTGCGAGCGTAGCTCGTTTTTGAAGATAGGCCCCCTTCGGGCTGGAAAGCCTTTCTGCGCAAGGCTGCGTCATTCTTCGTTCACGGATAAAAATCAGCTCACTCATCACGCCTAGCCTCGCTTGAAATTCTTTCCAGCACCACCAACGCTAGTTGCCGGAGGTGCCCTTAAGAAAGGAATTGACCATTGAACTATCCTAATCGCTTTCGAGACATTTGGTTTTTCATTCATGACTTTCTCCTTTAGGCTTTTTCCTAACAAAACACCCCACTGTATGATCATCAACCATGCCGATGGCTTGCATGTAGGCGTAGATGATGGTCGGGCCGACGAAGTTGAGCCCGCGCTTTTTGAGGTCTTTGCTGATGGTTTCCGCGAGCGGAGTTACGGCGGGGATTTCGCTGAGATCTTTCCAGTGGTTGACGATGGGGGAGTGGTCGACCCAGCTCCAGAGGTAGTGGTCGAGCGACCCGTATTCCTCGATCAGCTTGAGAACGGCAATCGCATTGTGCCGGGCTGAGTAGACTTTAAGTCGGTTTCTGATGATTGCTGGATTGAGGAGAATTTCCTCCAGTGCACCATCGCTCATCACGGCTACCTTTTTTACGTCGAATTGGTGGAACAATACACGGTACGCGGGACGTTTCTTCAGCACCGTGATCCATGAGAGACCGGCCTGGGCGCCTTCGAGGATGAGCATCTCAAACAACCGTCGATCATCGTGCAGCGGCAGCCCCCATTCTGAGTCATGGTAGTCGATATAGATTGGATCGTTCGAGCACCATTCGCAGCGGGGTTTCATGGAGAAAAGTGTGGAGAAATATGTGAGGAGTGTGAAGTTTATTCAACTATCCTGAAATCTCATCGATAGGATTCAAGTGTCAAGGGTCAGAAAGTCGATGGTCCATCCACAAAGTCTGGTGACTTTACTCTGAAGCAAACAACCCGACCAGCTCACTAGTCTGACTAAACCTGTGTTCGAGTAGTGAGGTTTCATCGTACAAGCTCTGAACGCTCAAAACTCCCCCCCCAATTATTCAAATCGACATTCCTCGATTTATGATTTGCAGTTTTAGTGATTCGAATTTATATAAAGACCGCATGCAACTAGTCGAACTTCACAAAGCCCTGGCAAATGATACCCGCATGGATATTATGAGATGGTTGAGTGATCCAGCGAAACACTTCCGTCCGCACAAGGACGGTAAAGATTTTTCAGATGGTGTCTGCGTGCAGGTTATTCAAGAAAAGACTGGGATGTCCCAGTCTACTGTATCGCATTACCTTTCGATTCTGCAGCGGGCCAATCTGCTCATTGCTGAGCGAGTGGGGAAGTGGACCTACTACAGAAGAAATGACGAAACTATTCGGGCGTTTTTGAGCGAATTGCAGCTGACCCTCTAACCAGATGGCACATTTCTAAAGAAAAACATATCGATAATCCTAGTTATCAAAATTTCACAACACAACAAACCAAACAATACTATGAGCAACATCATTCCATTAATCAGTTCAGGCACATGTGGCCCTCTCGGCATTCTTCACCTCCCACGCCTTTGGCAGAAAGTTTCCCTCGATGTAGCGGGCAAGCTTAATGCTGAATACCCGGCGATCGGCGGTGGCTACGACCAGATGCTTCTCGATGCTTTCGGCCTCGATAAAGAAGTATTCAGCGCATTTATGCAGAGTAAGCCAACTTATCCGAAGCTTGAGGCATGGGTGCTTGAGCAAAAAGGCGGTCAACTCGACCAAGCAGCTCTCGAAGCATTCAACGCGAGCGTGATAGGCTATAACCACTCCGATGATGTGCGTAAGGAAATTCTCGCTGCCAATGGCATCGAAGACAACGGCACTCTCCTCGATGCGGTGAACCTCAACAATCTCGATGATTGGATGGGCTTCCACGCTAGTGTGATCAAGTAATAAATCTAACATTATAGCGCCTCTGGTCGTTTCCAGAGGCGCTTATTTTTTAAAAATCATGAAACCAAAAATCGGAATTGTTGGAGCTGGAAGAATGGGGGCGAACATGGCGCGTCACCTTGTGGATCAAGGCTACAACGTGGCAGTGGTCTACGATATCCACACCCAAGTTGCGGAAGAACTCGCCCAAGAGATTGGTGCTCAGTGTGCCAGCAATTTACCCTCGGTCACAGCGGCGGCAGATGTGGTGATCACGGTGGTGACCGATGACAATGCGATGCGTGACATTTTCAAAGCCCAAGGCGACACTTTACTTACCAATGCAGAGGGCGCAACCTTTATCAACTGCGCGACACTCAGCCCAGAGGTGCATCAAGAGGTCGAGCAATCAGCCCAAGCTGCTGGAGCCAAGTCGCTAGAAGCAGCGATGGCTTCGAGTATCGATCAAGCCCGTAATGGCACGCTTTACCTCATGATTGGTGGCGATGAAGCTGTCTTCAACGAGCAAAAGGAATTGCTCGATTGTCTTTCTACAGCTCTGCGTCACGTGGGACCTACCGGCTCAGCGGCCAAAGTGAAGGCGCTGGTCAATATGGTGATGAATATCAATACCGGCGCTCTGGCTGAAGGCTTGGGGCTCGGCGATGCGCTGGGACTCGACCTCGGAATGCTGCGCGAAATTTTTGCCCAAACAGGTGCCAACTCAAGGGTGTTAGAGACCGATGCCGAGGACATGCAGATCCGTGACCACGAATGCTACTTCTCGTCCGCTCACGCCGCTAAGGACAGCGGAATAGCTAATGACCTAGCAAGTGACGCTGGGGTCGCAGTGCCACTCTCTCAGGCGACCGAGGCGCAGTATCGTAAGATGGTAGCCCTAGGACTCGGCGAGCTGGATAAATCCGGCATCGCGGAACTCACCTTCAAAGGACGTTCGTAGAAAAAAAATTACCCCATGAAAATTCATAACAAACACGGCGAAGTGATCGACCACGCATTCCACCTGACTGAGCGCGATGACGTGCTGGTGGTGGTGGCGCACGGAGTGACAGGAGACAAGGATCGACCATTGATTGTGGAGCTCACAAATCGGCTGGTAGCCGCTGGCTGGCCTTGCCTGCGCATTTCCTTTTCAGGTTGTGGCGACTCTGAAGGTTCCTATGCAGACATGTGTATCAACAAAGAGGCCGATGACCTGCACTCGGTGTTAGACCAAGTCAAAGGTAGCAAGAAGATTGCCTATATCGGTCACTCAATGGGCGGAGCTGTAGGAACTCTGGCCACCGCCAAAGATGATAGAATAAGCGTCCTAGTCTCGCTCGCCGGGATGGTGGACACCAAGGCATTTTGTGAAACTGAATTTGGCGATCAAGTGCCAGATGAGGGATGCATGTGGGAGGACAAGAACTTCCCGCTGAGCCAAACTTTTGTCGATGACTTTCACGGCATTGGTAACACGCTCACGGCAGCTCGGGATATCCGCAGCCCATGGCTTATCCTCCACGGTGACAAGGATGATGTTGTGCTGCCAAAGGACAGCGAAGACCTCTTCCTCACCCTACGAGGCAAGAAGAAACACCTCGTGATAGAAGGAGCCGACCATTGCTTCGAAGGGTATTACGATTCTTTATCAGCAGAAATTGACGACTGGCTTAAAGCTTACCTCTAAAACATAAAAGTCCGAACTCGTGGATAAACGAGTTCGGTTACTCTTGAGTCAGTCGATTTCCTTCGATACCCATTAAATACTGAGTAGATTTAGCTGTAATTTCGAAGGACGGAGAAAACATACTAGAAGTCATTTCTAATAAAATTCCGATAAAAGGTAAGCAAGAAGGTGGAAAATGAATACCACAGACTCTTCACGTAGCGCGACCGTCTCGGACGCTCAAAATGATCCCAGCGAAGCTGCTGACTCACAGCGCTCAGACTGCACCAGCAAGCTGCCGTGAGCTATTCAGCACCCAATGGCGCTTAGCCAAACCTATTTGGGTGAGCTTTGAGACGTATTACTTTGCTTCACCGTACTAGCTATTCGTTCCATCTATCAAAATGCTAGCTACTGAATACTCGCTACTGAATACTCGCTAAATCACACCTAAAGAAGTCTAAATCTTCCAGTGTATCGATTGACGACTAAGACCCTTTAAGTAAGTGCCTTTGCCCTCCATCCCATAGTCAACACTTTGAGCATTCTTGGAAAAATAATTAAGTGAAACGGGTAGGTGCTCGCCCAATATAGTCGGCCTAATAGCCCCTTGGGTCTGAAGACCGCGCGTTGCCTAATTTTATCTTCACTGATATTAAATTCCAGCCACGCCTCGCCCGGCAATTTCATTTCTGCATAGAGAATCAGTCTACCACATTTTCGATCAGCCATTACCACCCGCCAAAAGTCCAAAGCATCACCAGGACGAAGGTCATGTATATCCCGCCGGCCTCTTCGCATCCCAGCCCCACCTACCATCTTATCCATGGTCCCGCGGAGGTGCCAGGCCCAGTCCATGCTTGGCCACCCTGCTTTGCCCCCGAGCCGCCACACCGCATCTATGACCTCATCCCTCGGTGCTGCTAACACCATCTCTCGGCTGTCTTCTAGCACACCGTGCTCAGGTACCTGCACGTTTTGAATATGCCTCAAGTCAAGCCTTCCAGAAGCCATCGAGTCGTACCACGCTGATGGAATCCGATTCTGCGCAATCTTTGAGAGAGCTAAACTAATCGATTCCTCATAGCTAAGCAATTCCTGCGGCACTATACTGCGGATACGTGTGTCGCCACAAGTGGTTTCCAAATGCAATGAGCCCACTAACGCACGAGCTAATGGGAAACTGGTCGCGGTCATAAAATACAGCCAATAGGCTGATAATTTAGGGCTCAGAAAAGGCACCGGGAGAATCCATCGCTTCAAACCACGCACAGCGGCATAACCTTCTAACATCTCCTGGTAAGTCATTATTGCTTCACTACCAATATCAAAATTTTCACCCAATGTTTGGTTTTGCACTTCGGACTTAATCACGCCAATGAGATAACCTATGACATTGCGGATCGCAATCGGTTGGCACTTGGTGCGCGTCCATCTTGGTGTCGACATCACAGGGAGTTTTTCAACCAAATCACGGATGATTTCAAAAGAAGCACTGCCTGAACCGACAATGATAGAAGCTCTCAGAGTGGTGAGTGGTGTCTTCATCGACCCAAGAATGCGAGCCACCTCACTGCGTGATTCCAGGTGCTCAGAAAGTACCGCGTCCTCGGGCGCTATTCCTCCTAGATAGACAATCTGTGAGGGAGCCACGGGATCAATCCATTGGATGAAATTATGCGCGCATGCGCTCTCTTTAGCTGCAAATTTTTTCCCAGTCCCCATCGAATGGAGCAAATAATACGCCACCTTGACGTCTTGAAT
>JBLHPP010000070.1:0-9965 GCA_047624385.1 Crocinitomicaceae bacterium | reverse complement strand
CCATACCGACTGAGGGAGTTGTCACATGAAGTTCGAATAAAACGTAAGACTTTAGCCCAGAGAAGGATAAGTCACCTTAAGTGCTTAGGTTGACGCCAATGGGAGGTGCCCTAGAGCTTAAATTACTAAAAATATTTATTTTCAATACAACCAAGAGTTGATAAGAATGATGGTTTTAATATTGAGTGCTACGGGCTGACCATGGCTGAAATCTCGGAAAATATGCTATCAGGAGCAACCAGAGCCTCTTTGAAGAATCCCTCAATGCGCCCTTACTCATTTCCACTCCAGCGACTCAGCCCAGCTCAAACAACGTCTACCAAAGTTTTCTTTAAAACAATAAAGCCAGGAGTCTCCTCCAAGCTTTAAAAAATAGTCTTAGCGATAGATTTACATGCGCTCTGGCACCTGGATGCCCAGCAGGCCAAGGCCTTTTTGTAGGACTCGGCCGGTTAGTTCACAGAGAACTAGACGGCTCTTGCGCACATCACCTTCGCTCTTAAGAACTGGGCAAGCCTCGAAGAAGCTGTGGAATGCCTTTGCTAGTTCGATCAAGTAGTTGGACAGGATGTTTGGCTTGAGGTCATCGAGCACGGTTGGTAGCACTTCACCAAATTTTGTGAGTGCTCTAGCGAGGTTGATTTCACCATCGGCGTTGATCAGTATACCATCTGCGTTCAGCGTAACTTCTTCATCTAACTTACGGAAAATAGCACGAACCCGCACATAACTGTACTGAAGGTAGGGTGCAGTATCCCCTTGCAGAGCAACCATCTTGTCTAGATCGAAAATGTAATCCGAGGAACGATGGTGGCTAAGCTCAGTGAACTTCACAGAACCAATACCGATCATCTTCGCTAACTCCTCTTTCTCCTCTTCAGGAAGGTCAGCGCTCTTCTCTTCTAACACTGCGCGAGCTGACTTCACCGCGTCATCGAGCACGTCGGCTAATTGGGGGAGATCACCATCACGCGTCTTAAGCGGTTTGCCATCTTTTCCGAGAATTGTTCCGAAAGAAATGTGCTCAAGATCGGCTTTACAGCCACGACGCTTGGACACGTCAAAGAGTTGTTGGAAGTGCAGGCTCTGCCGCGCGTCAACCACGTACCAGATTTTGTCAGCATTCCATTGCACCAGTCGGTGGTCGACAGTTGCAATATCGGTGGTCGCGTAGTTGAAAGCACCGTCGCCCTTGCGTACGATCATTGGAAAATTAGACCACTCACCATCACGCTTTTCCTTGAACGGATCTTGCTTTGGTGGGAGTTCTTCTCCTGAAAAAACACAGATGGCTCCATTGCTCTCACGAGCCAGACCTTCAGCTTCGAGAGCTTTCACCAGCGGTGCCAACTCATTATTGTAGTAGCTTTCACCTAACCAATGATCGAAGCTGACATCGAGTCGGTCGTAAATCTTATTCAGCCCGACTTTGGAAACATCGACGCATTTTTCCCAGATGCCGAAGTTCTCAGCATCACCACTTTGAAGCTTCAATAGCTCGTCACGGCACTCATCTTTGATCGATTCATCTTCTTTACAGAGCAAGTTGACTGCTCGGTAGAGACGGAGTAATTCCTGTAGTGGATCGGCCTCTATCGCAACAGGGTCGATCAAGTTCTTCCAGCCATAAATGACCATTCCGAACTGAGTCCCCCAGTCACCAATGTGGTTGTCGGTGGTCACATTGTGCCCGAGGAAACGGCAAATACGGGAAAGTGAATCGCCGATGATAGTCGAACGAATGTGGCCAACATGCATTGGTTTCGCTACGTTTGGCGCAGAGAAGTCGACAATGATATTCTGAGGCTCAGCCACAGTCCCTACACCCAGGCGCGGGTCATTGATCAGCTGGCCGATCTTCTGGCTCCATGCTTCTGATTTGATACGGAAATTAATAAATCCAGGTCCAGCTATTCCAAGCTCAGCGAGGTCATCAACTTCAAGCGCGTCAACTATCTGCGTCGCTAGCTCGCGGGGATTCATTTTCAGCAGCTTAGCCAATGCCATAGCTGTATTTGCTTGGTAATCGCCATGGCGCACGTCAGCCGCAGCGACAACCTTGACAGGAAAGCCGGCAGGCATTTCGATGCCAGCCTTGGACAAGGCTGAGCGCAAGCGTGATTCTAATATTTCCAAAAGTGTGTACATAAACAAAAAGTAAAAAAGCGACAGCTTCAGCTATCGCTATGATAAAAGTGAGTGTCTGATACGGTTATTGCTCGCAATGGGTGCGTGACGGACGTGAACCAAGAATATCGATCACTTCTTCGCGTGTCTCAGCGTTAGCCAATTGTTGGCGCACTTCACAGTTATTAAAGAGTTTGGCAATCGCAGCAAGTGTCTGCAGGTGCATGTGGTAACCCTTTTTAGGAACCACAAATAATAAGACAAAATTAACTGGCGCATTGTCGAGTGCTTCAAAATCGATTCCATTTTTAGAACGACCGAACACAGCGACCACATGGTCAAGCTTCTCAGAAAATGCGTGTGGGATCGCCACCCCACTGCCAATACCAGTACTAATCTGATCTTCGCGTGCGTGTAGGGCTTCGAGAACATCATCTTTATTCTCGCCTTTGAGGAATTCATGACGGTCTAGATACTCTACTAGTTCTACAATTGCTGGCCAGTGTTCCTCGGCTTTCATATCGAGGATCACTTGGTCATTAGTCAATAAGCTCGCTAATTTCATAATGGATTGTGAGCCTCGACAGCTGCCACAGCTGGTATGGCAAGTGGCGAGGCTTGCTGTGGAATATAAAGATTTCCACGACAAATCAAGACCTTTCCTCATACCTCTGTCATACAGAACTCATTCCCATAGAATCACTCCGCCGCGCAAGTGGCTTATAGCTCGATTTCCAGCTAC
Organism: Crocinitomicaceae bacterium; assembly: GCA_047624385.1. GTDB lineage: Bacteria > Verrucomicrobiota > Verrucomicrobiia > Verrucomicrobiales > Akkermansiaceae > Rubritalea. Next base: position 7,096 of record JBLHPP010000070.1, on the reverse strand, counting down.
TCTCACTTACTTTTCTTCTTCAAATTTATCATACGCAGATTGACAATTCGGAGAGCTCACGCCTACAAATAGAGTATGTCCACGGCACTTCCACCTAGACCCCGTCAGATTTCACAGGCAAAAGCTCATATTTGTATCGTTGCATCGATCTATAATCCCGAATTTACCGATGCCTTGGTTGAAAATGCCACTGATGAGCTCAAAAATATCCTCCCTCATGCTACTATTAGCGTGGCTCGCGTCCCAGGCGCCTTTGAAATCCCTGTTGCTAGCTCTGCCCTACTTTACTCAGAAGACCCTCCCACCGCACTTATTGCTCTAGGTCTTATCATCCGAGGCAAGACCCAACATGGCGACCTCGTGGCAGAATCAGTCACAACCAGCCTCCAACAATTGGCCTGCGCCACAAAAATTCCAGTGATTCATGAAGTTCTGCTTGTAGATGACGAGAAGCAAGCCTACGCACGATGCATCGGATCTCAACTCAACCGCGGTCGCGAAGCAGCACGCTCAGCACACACGATGATTGAATTGTTCTCCGGACTTGGTCTTCACCAAGATAACAAAAAGAAAATAACTCGATCTTATCCCAGTAATGCATAGTAGACGCGCCATACGAGAATCAGCCATCCAGTTCCTTTATTGTTCCGATTTAGAAGGTGGAGCAGCCGCCGAAGATCTTTCTGACACCTTCTGGGAACTTGCTCTTGAATCTGACAGCAACAAGCTGATTAAAGCATCAGCCAAGGCCCTTTTACACCTAAATCAAGGCCGTGAAGCCCGACATATCAAGTTCGTCGACCGTAGCAAAGAAACTCTAGCGACTATCAGTGCAGATCCAGATGCGGAGAAGCTCAAGGCAGCTTTCGATGAGGTCCTAACTCTCGAAAGCAAATGGCAAGCAAACATCGATCGGGTTCAGCGCCTCTACATCCCAGGTGTCGAAACTCCTGATTCTGAGCTCGATTCAGCGATCAAAGACATCTTCACTCTCAACACCCAGCTCACCGAGTCGCGCAAACGCTGGGAGCAACAACTTGAAGACTTCCCATTCATCAACAAGCGCCTCGACGCTACAAAGTCTTTGATCAACGGCCTGCAAAGAGTTTCAGATCGTATTCTCATGGTCCAGAAACCTGAAGACTTTGCCGATCACCCAGACATCAAGCATATCCATGATACTGCTGAAAAGATGCAAGGTTTCCGTAAAGAAGTAGACGCACTCGCTCGTACCATTCTCAATAAAAAGCCTGAACTCGATGAAACTATCGAAGCAGTGGTCGAGAACTACAAACCTGAACGAATCGACCCAGTTGACCGCGCCATCCTTCGCTTAGGCACCTACGAGATACTTCTGAAAGAAGAAATTCCCGTGCCCGTCACAATCAATGAATGCATCGAGATTTCTCGCCGCTTCGGCTCCAATGAGTCGTCACGCTTCGTCAATGGCGTGCTCGATAAGATCGCCAAACGCGACTAATCAATCGCTAGTCTTCCTTTCAATGCCCACTCGCCAAACCTCTGGCGGTGGGAGTCGCGGTGCTCAAATTGAGAATTAAGAATCCAGAGGAGGGATAGTTCTGAGGATAAGCCGCAGTTTTACTTGCTTGTCCTGATTCGTGAGATCTGTGTGGATTCGTGGTAGGAATGTTTCATCGTCCACTACTTTCGTTCCTTTCGCATTTTTCGCGGTAGAAAGCTTCATCATACTGGTGTGATTTTGGGTGAGGAAATCAATACCATAAGGCCGCTAGAGCATACATACTTGTTATCTACCTGCATACATTGGTAAGCTTATTGAGTGAACCATCGATAAAAAGAGATGAATCATCGATAAAGATTTTCTTGATGGATGGGGTAAGATCTGACGATTATGGCGGCGTCTCCATAATCTATCAGGAAACACAGTTTTTCAGTAATAATCTCATGAGCAAATCTCCACGACTAATCCACCCAGACCGTATTCCAACTCAGCAGGTACTCATCCTGCCTGGTAGGCTTGATCACAGCGAGATGCTTGAACTTGAGAAGCAACTAAATGGCCGCAAAATAATTTGGATTTGTGAAGAAGATGTTCAGCTCTCAAAGGCGACAGAAAATTTTCTCAATAAGCGTGAAGCCATTGCCTTTAGTGTCATGGACGCCGGCCTAAAGGAAGTGGGGGCTAAACTTGCTGCTGATTTAGGCAGTAATGGAGTCGCTATTTTTCTCCCCGGCGATGTGTCTTGCCTTTCTGGTACATCCGTCCATATCACTGGCGAGACACTTACCGCGCTTTGCGCACTGGATCTCCCGACCCTTCCACTCGCTGTCCATATCCCAGCTGAATTGTCGCTCAGTGTGGAAAAATCTTCTAGCTTGCCCTCAGCCATCATGGTTTTTGGTCAGCTTTTAAAGGCTGATCAATGTAGCCCAGCTCAATTGCGCCAGGAATTACTCACTGCCTTCGAAGAAGCTTTTTCTTCTAGAACTTTCTTACAGGGATCTCTCGGCTACGCTTTACTTTCGGGTTTAAAAAAGCATCCAAAAAATAAGGTCGTTGATGGCGCAAACGACCAAGAAAAGCCATTTGAGATCATTCTCGGAGCCTCGCTCGCTTTTGCCAAACACATCCAAAAGGAAACCAATAAAAAGCGTGTGGGAATTATCCTACCACCAGGCCCAGGCGGATTGATAGCCAACCTAGCCGTCATCTTTGCTGGTAAAATCCCAGTGAACCTCAACTTCAAGGCTAGCCGCACAGCCATCGCTTCAGCCACCCAACAAGCTGACCTCGATAAATTCATCACTGCCGACCCCTTCGTGCGTAAAATGACCGATTTCGCTTGGCCGCCTAACCGCGACCTCATCTACATCGAGCGGATTCTACCAGACCTGAAGAAATCTATCACGCGCTGGGTGATCTTCTCTAAATTACTCCCCACTGCGGCCCTCGCTAAATTAGCGGGAATCTCGAATAATGGTGGTGATAAGGAAGCTGTTCTCCTCTTCACATCTGGTTCTTCAGGAGACCCTAAAGGAGTCCCGCTCTCCCACCGTAACGTCCTTGCTAATGTTTGCCAATTCGGCACACGACTCAACCTTCCAAAGAACTCTAAAATCCTAGGGTCTCTTCCATTATTCCACAGCTTTGGCTGTACCGTGACACTCTGGTTCCCCGTGATTGAAGGACTCAACCTCATCACCAACCCGAGCCCACTCGATTCCAAGCGTATTGCCGAACTCATCGAGCAATACAAAATCGTACTACTGCTCTCGACTCCCACTTTCCTCCGAGGCTACATGCGCCGGATCAAAGCTGAGCAGCTTGAGTCACTTAAACTCGTAGTCACCGGAGCTGAAAAGTTGCCTAAATCACTCTCCGACACTTTTTCTAAGAAATTCGGTATCTGCCCACAAGAAGGCTATGGCCTCACCGAAACCTCACCAGCAACTAATGTTAACCTACCCGACCCAGTAGCGGTAGCGGGTCGCTCGTCCATCTCATCTTCCCGTCTAGGCACTGTTGGTAACTTTCTTCCTGGTATCGCAGTCAAACTAACTGACCCGTCTAACGGCCAGCCAATCCCAATCAACAAGTCAGGGATTATCTGGCTTAAGGGATCTAACATCTTCCCTGGCTACCTCGACAACCAAGAGAAAACCGACGAAGTTCTCGTCGACTCATGGTTCAAGACTGGTGATGTCGGCTATGTCGATTCCGATGGTTTCCTGACGATCGAAGGCCGTATTTCTCGTTTCTCAAAAATTGCAGGTGAAATGGTCCCTCATGAAACTGTGGAGGCTGCGATCAACCAAGCACTCGAGCTCGATGAAGAAACCGAGCGTAAGGTGGCCGTCGTCGGAGTTCCCTGTGAAAAGAAAGGTGAAGCCATCGCTCTTCTCTCAACCATTGCAGGATTGGCGCTTGAACAAGAATGCCTCGACCTTCGCTACCGACTCCTCGACCAAGGAATCCCCTCACTCTGGTGTCCTAAAACAATTATACCCGTCGAAGAGATTCCAATCCTAGCGTCAGGAAAGCTCGATATCAATGCCTGCGAACTCCTCGCGAAATAAATTAGAATTTCTCCTTTCAACTTTCATCCATCACTCTTCACTCTTGAAAAAACGCTTCGACGCCTTCATGCAGTATGCTCTGCATGACCCAGATGACGGCTACTACGCCCGCAAGATCCGTACCGTTGGTCATACTGGTGATTTCTCTACCACCGCCACGCTTAGCCCTACTCTGGGAGTTGCTATTGCTGCGCGTGCGTCTCAATGGCTAAAAGAAAACCCTGGTAGCTTTCAGCTAATTGAAATTGGCGCAGGCGACGGATCGCTGGCCAAGTCTATCATCGCCGCACTTCCCTTCCTTCAGCGGCTCAAGCTCCACTACCACATTGTAGAGACCTCTGAACCACTCACAAATGTACAGCAGCAAAAGCTTAAAAAATCGCGTGTCAGCTGGCACACCGACCCACGTTCAGCGATCAAAGCATGTAATGGAAGAGCCATCATCTTCTCTAACGAGCTCGTCGACGCCTTTCCTGTACGCATCCTCCAGCGTGAAGGAGACGCCTGGAAAGACCTGCACTGGGATGGCAAAGCAGAATCTTTTGAATGCTCTAACTCCCTACCTGAGTCCAGCGCTCTCGTTTCCAGCCATCCAGAAAAAAACCGCGTAGAAATCCACGAAGCCTACCACGAATGGCTCGAAGAATGGATCACCTCTTGGCGTGAAGGCGAGCTGATCACCATCGACTATGGCGACACCTATCCAGAGATCTACCACCGTCGTCCGCAGGGAACGATCCGGGCATTTCTACTGCACCAAAACATCACTGGCCCAGGAATTTATCAAAATATTGGCCGCCAAGACCTCACTGCCGACGTCAACTTCACTGACCTCATTGAATGGGGTGGCGAACTGGGCCTAGAAACTCTCTCACTCATAACCCAGTCAGAGTTTTTAGAACCCTACTCACGCGGCACCACCCAAGACCTCTACCTACTCCACCCAGATGGTCCAGGCTCTGCATTCAAAGTACTCATCCAGCGCCCTCAACTCTAGTTGAATCGTCGTACAAGCCTGACTTCCAGCCGCTTTTTTCTTATCATCATTAATGCCAGCGCTATCAAAGCGGCTAGAAGCGCGCTTCTACGATTTGATAGCCGTTTCACTCTTGCCCAGTGTCACACAATATGCAAAGTGGCTGCAGCTACCGTGAATATTCCCAATTCCATTACCGTCTTCCGTCTGATCCTCACTGCATTGTTTATTGCTGCGGCATCATTTAACAACCCGTGGGCGCACCACATTGCTCTGATAACCTTCGTGATCGCAGCTATTTCTGATTGGCTCGACGGCTACCTGGCCCGTAGACTCAACCTCGTTACTTCTCTTGGAAAACTGCTAGACCCCCTCGCAGATAAAATCCTCGTTGCAGCCGGCTTCATCTATCTTTCTGTTCAGGGATTCTGTCCAGTCTGGGTCACTTGTATGATCATTGGTCGTGAGTTCATGGTCACCGGGTTACGCCAAATTGCTGTCGAGCAAGGAAAAGTTATCGCAGCCGACAGACTGGGGAAATGGAAAACTACTTTCCAGCTCGTATTCATCATCGGTTGTCTCACCCACATCAGCTTTATATCGCTCGATGCTACTAACCCGTTGGTTTCATTGTTAGTTTGGGTTGCATCTCCCGAACATGCTATCATACCAGCCACACTCTGGATAGCCACAGCGCTCACTCTCATTTCCGGCTATAACTATATTTATAAAAACCGCGAGCTCCTCCAGCATTAGGAAAAATCACCCCTTTTTGGATATGACCACACTCATTATAAACGCTCACATTATTTCACCAGATGTAGAGATTGAAAATGGTTCCATCGCTATCACAAATGGTAGGATTTCTGCAGTCTATATGGCTGGCGAAAAACTCCCGGCAGCTGACACTATATTTGATGCCAAAGGCCAATACGCCTTCCCTGGATTCATCGATATACACGCTCACGGAGCCGATAACAAAGACGTCTGTGACAACGACCTCGAGTCTATCCGCCACATAGCCAAGACCAAACTCCGCGAGGGAGTCACCACTTGGCTGCCAACCACTCTCACCCAGCCACAAGCGAAGTTGCTCGAAATTGCTGAAAAGGTAGCACAATACAACGCAAACCAAGAATTCGCCAAAACTCCAGGCCTCCACGTTGAAGGCCCATTCATCAACGCTTCAAAGGCTGGCGCCCAAAACCCAGAGTTCGTACGTGAACCAAACCTCGACGAGCTCAAGCAGATCCACGCGATCGCTCCCGCTCTCATTTTTTCTATTGCTCCCTGCCAGCCAGATGCCTGTGAAGTGATCGCTGGTGCTAAAGCTCTTGGCATATCCTCATCCGCCGCTCACTCTGAGGCAACCTACGCTGAGATGCTAGCCGCCAAGGATGCGGGACTCACCCACCTCACGCACTACGGAAATGCAATGACTGCCCTCCACCACCGTGAGATCGGCATGGTCGGCACTGGACTCATCGACGATGACATCAAAATCGAACTCATCTGCGACGGCATCCACCTCGCACCCGACTTCGTGAAACTAGTTTTCAAAGTAAAGCCCATCGACCAAATCATCATGATCACTGACTCCATGGCTGGGTCTTGGATTAAGAACGGTGAATGCTCCCTCGGTGGACTCGAAGTCGTCGTCGAAAACAAAGTCGCACGCCTCAAGCACGGTGGTGCTCTCGCTGGTTCAGCACTCGTATTTGACGAAGGTGTTGGCATCGTAGCCAAGCTCGTTAACCTTCCACTCCACCAGATAGTCAAAGCAACTTCATGGAACCAAGCGCAGTCGCTCGGCCTTGAAAACCACGGAAAGATCGAAGCTGGTTTCACTGGCGATATCGCCATCCTCAGCAAAGACTTCAAATCCACCGCAACATTCGTCGACGGAGAACAGCTTTTCTAAGCTAGGACATTTTTTTTACCGTGAAAAACGCGAAAGGAACGAAAGTGGTGGACGATGAAACATTTCTAACACGAATCCACACAGATCTCACGAATCAGGACAAGTAAGTAAAACTGCCGCTTACCCCTCAGAACTATCCT
>JBLHPP010000069.1:0-10092 GCA_047624385.1 Crocinitomicaceae bacterium | reverse complement strand
ATGATAAATCATAAAAATATTGCATGAGTTCAGGGGGGTATTCGCAATGATAAGTAAACACTCACACAAACAATTAGTCAACATAATACCATCAATAGAATAGAGATAAAAATAAACTTATTCTAACTATAAGTCAGCATGAATTAGCGGGGAGACCGTGCAGCAACTAACCCCAATAGCACCTTCTCACATCCTTTTGAGGTGAGGCGGTTTATCTTGCTGGAAATACATTATAATGGCGCCCAAATATCTTAGATCTGGAGGAAAACACAGTGTTTGACAAGCACTGAAAGACGCTATCTATTTAGTACGTAATATATTTCACCATGAAAATCCAGCTTAACCCAATCACACTAGCTTTGGCAGTAATTTTTGGGGTGATCTGCTCTCATAGCTCAGCCGAGGAAGTTAAGTTCAATCGAGACATCAGGCCGATCCTCTCTGAAAATTGCTTTTTCTGCCACGGCCAAGACCCTGAGCACCGCGGCGGTGAACTCCGGTTGGATATTCGCGAAGAGGCCATCGCTACTCGCAAGGACTCACCGCCAGCCATCGTCCCAGGTAACCCAGAAGCAAGTGAATTGATCAAGCGGCTGACCACCACCGATCCAGATCTGATCATGCCCCCAGCAGACGCCCACCTCGACGGTCTGAAGAAGGGGCAAATTCAAACTTTAAAAAAATGGATTAAATCGGGGGCCGAGTACGAGCCACACTGGTCGTTTGTTCCCCCCACCAAGGCCACACTCCTGCAAACATCCTCTCCACAAAACCCTGTCGATAGCTTTATCAGAGCTCGTCTGAAGTCCGAGGGCCTCACTCCTAGTAAACAAGCACCTGCGGGGATTTTGGTGCGCCGTCTCTATCTCGATCTCACGGGGCTCCCGCCATCGGTTGAAGACATCTCCCGCTACCTCTCTGATCCAGCGCCTGATCGTTGGCAAAATTTGATCCAGCAGCTAATGGACTCGCCACACTTCGCCGAACGTCTAGCCATGCCATGGTTAGATGCCGCGCGGTATGCTGACACCCATGGGTTCTCGATCGATGACCACCGCGACATGTGGGCGTGGCGAGATTGGGTCATTCATGCTTTCCAGACAAACCAAGCGTACGACCAGTTCCTGACCGAACAAATTGCTGGTGATCTCATTCCCAATGCGACCCCTGGCCAGATTGCCGCCACCGGCTTCCTACGTAACAACATGAGTACCCATGAGGGTGGCACTATCGCCGAAGAATACCGGGTCACCCAGAACCTTGATAAAGTGGATGCCGTTACCACAGCCATCCTGGGACTCACCATGAAGTGCGCCCAGTGCCACGACCATAAATACGACCCAATTTCTCAGAAAGAGTACTTTAGCTTCTATGCCTTCTTTAATTCCTCATCTGAGCCCGGAAAGTCAGCCACCAATGCCAATACTCCACCATTGATGGCCTATACCTCGCCGCTGGCAAATGGAGGGATCGATGGTTTAAAATCTCGCGTCGCCGAGCTAGAAATCTTCAAAGCCTCCCCACCAACAAGCCTCCTCAAAGCTCGCAATCTCTGGGAAACTGAACAAAAGAAAACAGCCGCTGGACCATTAGCTAAATCCCTATCCGCCGAGCATGATGCTCGAAGCGCCACAGACTGGAAAACGATCAATGATGCATTTATCATTTCAAAATCCCCTCAGGCGACCGAAATGAAGATTTTCCTGAAAACTCTGGGGGTTGAAATCAAAGTTCTCAATAGAGATATTAAGCGTGGCCAGACCACCGTCATGGTGATGGACCACAAGCCGGGACTGCGCAAAACCCACATCCTCATTCGCGGAGCCTACGATCAGCTTGGTGAAGAGGTTTCAACTGGCGTTCCAGCGGTCCTTCCCGCTATCGGCGGCTCAGATGCGTCCACTCGGCTAGACCTTGCTCGCTGGATCACAGCCCCAGAAAACCCGCTTACCGCACGTGTCGCGGTTAACCGTACATGGCAGATGGTCTTTGGCCGCGGTATCGTAGAAACTTCAGGTGATTTTGGAAACCAAGGATCTTGGCCAAGCCACCCAGAGTTACTCGATTGGCTGGCTGTCGATTTTGTCGAACACGACTGGAATATCCGCCACGTTCTCAAAACAATTCTCAACTCTGAGACCTACCGCCAATCGGCCGTGTCCTCAGCCGAACACCAAGAAAAAGACCCACGCAACGTTCTTCTTGCGCGCTCACCAAGACCTCGTATCGCCGCTGAAATCATCCGAGACCAAGCACTAGCCCACAGTGGACTACTCAATCGCTCAGTAGGAGGCCCCAGCGTCCACCCACCACAACCGGAGCTCTGGAGCGAAGTGAGCCACTATGGATACACCAAACCTTTCACCTCACAAATTTTCCTCCATGGACAAGAGAACTCAGCCTACCGCCGCAGCATCTACACCTTTTGGAAGCGAACATCTCCACCGCCATCAATGGCACTTTTTGATGCCCCCAGCCGCGAAACCTGCTCAGTCGTCAGAGGGAGCACCAACACTCCTCTTCAAGCGCTCGTGCTGATGAATGAGCCTCAGTTCGTGAAAGCAGGCTTGGCTCTAGGTCAGCGCATACTCCTCCAAGGTGGCAGCAGCCATAGCAGCAGAATCGACTACGGATTCAGTCTCACCACAGGCAGAAATCCATCCTCACAGGAGGTGCAACTCCTTGAGAAATCCATCATAGAAAACATCCAACGCTACACCAACGACCCACGTGCGGCTCAGCAGCTTACACAAGGCACTGTGGACAATAAAAAGCAAATTCCGTTACTGGCTGCTTATGCAATTTTGGGGTCCACTTTACTGAACCTAGACGAATCGATCACTCGCCCATGAACCCACTTGAAGACCATCTCAATTCTGTCTCACGCCGTAGCTTCCTTGGGCTCACCGGGCTAGGTATAGGAGCAATGGCTGCCAAAAGTCTCTTGGCGTCTGACTCCCTCGCTTCGGCAGCAAGCGCCCCCACAATTGGCACCCCAAATTTTGCCCCCAAGGCCAAGCGGGTCATTTATCTATTCCAGTCTGGTGGCCCATCGCACATCGACCTGTTTGACCACAAACCCAAACTCGTTGATAAGCACGGCCAAGAACTTCCCGATTCCGTACGCCAAGGCCAACGGCTTACGGGAATGACTGCCGGACAAAAAAACTTCCCCCTCTGTCAAAGTATTGCGAAGTTCAGCCAACATGGCCAAAGCGACCAGTGGATCAGTGACTTGCTGCCACACACTTCGAAAATTGCCGACAAAATTGCCGTGATCCGCTCGATGCACACAGAAGCAATCAACCACGACCCCGGTATCACATTCATCAATACCGGCTCGCAGTTTCCTGGGCTTCCCAGCATGGGCTCATGGGTCTCCTACGGTCTTGGCAGCATGAACGAAAACCTCCCATCCTATGTGGTCCTATTGTCTCAAGGATCTGGTAAAAACCCTGGCCAACCTATCTTTTCTCGCCTCTGGGGCAGCGGATTTTTACCCTCCAGCTACCAAGGTGTGCAATTTCGCAGCGGCAAAGACCCCGTCCTTTTCCTCAATGACCCATCAGGAGTCTCACGCAGTGACAGGCGAAATATGCTCGACGATCTCGCTGCGCTCAACCAGATCCGCCACGAAAAAATGGCTGACCCAGAAATTCTCACTCGCATCAGCCAATATGAAATGGCCTTCCGCATGCAAACTTCCGCGCCAGAACTCGCTGACCTGTCAGATGAACCCGACTCGATCTTTGAATTATACGGAGAAGATGCCCGCCAGCCTGGAACCTATGCTTATAATTGCTTGATGGCCCGAAGAATGGCCGAGCGCGGGGTGCGCTTCACTCAGCTATTCCATCGCGGCTGGGACCAACACGGGAAGCTAAAAAGTCATTTAGCCAATCAATGCAGTGACACCGATAAAGCATCCGCAGCACTCATCACAGACCTCGATCAGCGCGGCTTACTTGATGACACCCTGGTTGTCTGGGGTGGCGAATTTGGCCGCACAGTCTATAGTCAGGGGAAACTAGGAGAAGGCAGAGATCACCATGGCCGCTGCTTCAGCATGTGGGTTGCTGGTGGCGGCGTCAAAGCAGGCACCAGCTATGGGCTTACTGACGACTTTTCCTACAATATCGTTGAAAACCCAGTGCATATCCGTGACTTGAATGCCACTATTTTACACTGCCTTGGTATGGATCATAACCGGTTCACATTTAGCTTCCAAGGCCTCAACCATAAGCCTACAGGAGTAATGCCAGCCAACGTAGTGAATGGCATTCTCAGCTAAAATCCCTCTCTACCGATTAACGGAAAGACTCCTCAGATAGACACGGGTGATTTTCTACGTAGCGCGACCGTCTCGGTCACTTGAGGTTCTTCCGGCGCAGCCGCTGTCTCATTGCCAAAACTAGGTAGCACTCGATGGTTGAAGTGACCGAGATGGTCGCGCTACGAACAGTACACATCCCCGAGCACCATGCTCAGCGCTCCAAGGGCCAACTAGATTCACTCGACACTCAGAGCATTCTCGCTTATCAATAAATTTATCGACCCCGAAATGTCTCTGAAGCTATGAATGCCCTGCTAATTTTTCTTAAAGAGCCCACACCGGGAATGGTGAAAACTCGCTTAGCGGATTCCGTGGGCCACGAAGAGGCAGCAAGACGCTATCGCGCTATAGTGGCGGTGCTCTTACAGCAACTCGAAGGGCTCAGAGAAACCCATGTGAGATTCTGTTATGCCCCCGATGATGCAGGTGACGCAATCAGCTTTTGGATCCTCCCACAACTAAGAGGGCACATGGCCAAACAGGCCGAAAACTACTTGTTCACTCCGGAAAAAAACGCGCCCGCATTCACTATAGATTTCAGAGCCCAGGGCGACGGCCACCTCGGCAACCGGCTGGAGAGGGCTGCCTCTCTGGCCTTTGATGAAGGCTACTCGAAAGTCGCCGTCATTGGCTCAGATTGTGTCCACTGTGGCGCGCGATGGATCAATGCAGGGTTTTCCCATGTGAAGCAAGATAGTTGCCTGATTGGCCCTAGCGAGGATGGTGGCTACTATCTCCTAGCTACCGCTCAGAAGTCCCCTCAGCTCTTTCGAAACATCAACTGGAGCTCGGAAAATACCCGATCAGAAACCGAACTGGCCGCCAGCAAAATTGGACTCACACTCGTCCATTTACCGGTACTTAGAGATGTTGATGTCGAAGAAGACTGGGATCACATCCTCCAATCAACCATTGGAGGGAAGCTCACCGCAGCTCTCAAGCGCGAAGTCTAATAGCTAAGAAATTGTCTTGAAAATACTCAAGACTGGAGCATGTAGGGAAGCGCTCAAGTCGTTTATAGTCAATTTCATGCCCTTCAAAATACTCCACACTCTCCTCTGGCTCTGCGGCCTATGTTATGGATTGATTCCCTTTTTTCGGCAGCATGAATTTGGTAGCAACAAGCTCTCCCCCTACTTGGGCGAGAGTTACTTAGGTAGCCACATCTTGATATTTCTTGGCTTAGCTGCGAGTGGAGCAGCCGTGTGGGGAGGACTTTCCCGCTGGCTCAACATGGGAGGGTTTAAGGACCACAAGGCGAAGACATGGATGGTCACTACTCTCTGCGGGCTCAGTCTCATAATCACCCTTGGAACCTTGGACGTTCTCACAGGTTATGCATACCTGTCGGCAGGGCTGGCCTTAGCGCTAGCTGTTGTAACCTGTGCTATAAAATTCTCCCGCCACCCCACTCCGACACGTGCCGAGTTAAAGATTCTTGCCGCATGGTTGATGCGTAAACACCCGTGGAATGGCCCTTTTTTCTTCGCTTTGTACACCCTGTTACTTTGGCACAACTACGAGCTCATTTCCGGCATGTTGGCGCTTGAATTTTGGCATAAGGTCAGTCTATTTATCAACCGAGTGTTCACCCAACTGAGCCTCATTGGTGTGCTCTATTTTGCCACTCGGCTCTCGATTGATACTGGCCCACGTTGGATTCGTCCATGGGTGTGGGTCATTGCCTCGATGGCCCCTATAGCCATCGTTCTCGACCGTCTGCTCCACGGCTATTGGAATCAGACATTTCTCGGGTTCCTCAACAAACTGGGCACCAAGGGCCTGATGAATTTTGGAACAGAACTACAAGGAGCAGGCATCCATCTCTCAGCTTCCGCCTTTGCTGGCATCGGACTCGCCGTTGTGCTCGTCTTCTGTATTCTAACCTATGCCACATCTCGTCTCGCGAGGAAGTGGAAACTCCACACTGCACCCATCTGGATGCTCGTCGCAATCGTTCTAGGATTCATAGGAGCGTCCGTCGAACAAGCAATCGGGAAGTCCTGGAAACCCCGCCGGAGCTGGATGCAAGAGTACAAGGAATTTGGCATACAACTCTCGCCAGTACGCCCACCCGCCGGACTCGCACATTTTCAAGTAGCCTTCCGCGATCACCATTGGCAAGACCAACACCAGCAACTTGAGCTAAAACAACGACCAGACATCTACTTGATCTTTATCGAGTCATTCCGCCACGATGCTCTGCGATCCGATATTACCCCATTTTTCTACGAATTTGCAGGAAAGGAAGCCCAGCCAATTGGTCACACTTGGGCAGCCTCCAATGGCACCCACCTCTCGTGGTTCAGCGCCTTTACCAGCCAGATTCCGACAGCTCGCGAACGCAGCCGTGACCTCGCAAGAGAACAAGACTGGCCAGGTCTCCCATGCTTCCACATCCTCCAGAAATCAGGCTACGACCTGCAGGTTCACACCGCCAAGAATCTCGAATTCCGCGACATGCGACGCCACTTCCACGGGCTCAATGGATCACCTTTCACCACGATACGTGAAAACGTGGAGGGCGACCCCAGCTTTGACCTCAGCTACCCTGAGCGTGAAGTCATGGTTTTCAACGACCTCAAGCAGCTCATCAGCACTCGTGATGCTGGTGGCCACTTCACTATAGCTACGATTGACTCGACCCATTACAAGTATTCTTGGCATCAAGACTTCGAGCCACCATTCAAGGATTACTACCCACACGCGTTCTTCCCGTCCTCACCCTCTGTAGAGGAAACTTTACTCATCAAAAATCAGTACTTTAACTCGCTGGCTTGGGCTGATCACCTAGCAAAAGATTTCTGCGATCACCTCAAAAAAGTAGGTAACTACGACGACTCGATCATCATCTTTACTGGCGACCATGGTGAGGAATTCCAAGACCACGGCGGCTGGCTCCACGTCTCATCTCTAGAAGACGAACAAGTCAAAGTTCCAATGCTCATCAAGTGGCCAAAATCAGTTGGACGTGGGCCGGAAGTAGCAGAGGCCAGCCACCTCGACATTATGCCTAGCTTGCTCCACCACATGCTGGACGACGCCACCGCTCTCGACACAGCAGGAGTCTCATTACTCAGCTCACCACTAGCCCGAACAAGCATAGCCACCACGGCCCAAGGTGGAATCACCAAAGAAGCCATGTTACTTACCAGAGAGGGATACAAAGCCTTCTTCACTTGGCCACATTACTTTGATGGCCGACCAGGCTCAGAGCTCACACTCACCCGTTTGATCGGCCCAGAGGGAGATATCGAGCTCGCGAGCCATGAGGAATATGACGCGGCTCTCAAGAGTCACTTCCCAGATGCATTTGAGCGCTTTTTTGATTCTTTTGAACTCAAGAGGAAATAGTTCACATATCGCCACTTGCTAGAAATTCTAGTATTCGCTATTGATGATTCATGGCAACAGTTCTCATCATTGGCGGCTCAGGCTGCGTCGGAATAGAGACCACGCATGCGCTCCTTTCGCGTGGGGTGGATACTATTATTTGCCTCTCGCGTGGCACTACTGCCATCATCCCGGTCCAAGGCGTAAAGTACGTTCAGGCGGATATCCTCGCCCCCAAATCCATCTCCGCAGTACTCAACGAGCATGCAGTCACCCACGTCCTTCACGCGGCGGCCTTGCGTACCACTGATTGTAAAAACGCCCCAGCGCGCGCAGTAGAGCTCAATGTAACCGGAACGACCAATGTGCTAGAAGCCATCCGTCTCTACGGCAAAATTCAACGCATCGTTTTCACCAGCACAGCCGCAGTTTACAAAGTCCCCGATGACGGGAGCTTTGTCGATGAAAGAGCCACTACTATTCCGCTCAATCCCTACACAGCAACCAAACTAGCGGCAGAGCAACTCATCGAGTGTTATGCTCTATGCTATCAGATCCCAGCCACTATACTGCGTCCGCAAATCATCTATGGCCCGACGCGTGGCAGCGATGGCTCCACTGCCGGCATTAGCCAAGCCATCAAGGCCGCTCAAGAGGAAAGGCATTTCACCATCCCCTTTGGTGGAAGAACTGGATTTCACTATAGCCGAGACGTTGGTCAGCAGCATGCCATCGCATTATTAGAAAGTCCCGAGCATTTCGCGCGCTACAATTTACCCGCTGAATCCCTCAGCATCGCCGAGCTCTGTTCCGCTATCAACACCCACCATGGCAACCAACTAGTCGACTACATCGACAGCCCGTATCCCTTCGCGCATGGACTTGACAGCAGCGCATTCCTTCAGGCGTTTCCACAGGCTCAGTGCACAAGCTTTTCTGACGCCCTAAACTACGAGTAATATCATTTGATTCCTTTTCATCTAAGAAAATCACACACAGTTTTTTAAACGTATGTAATCCCTTATTTCAGAATACACACAAAAAAAGCTTGCGGTAAAATAGGATTCAGTGCAATGTACTCCCAAGACACAACGCAAGTTGTTCGTCTGGCCAGAATCGGTATTTCGGGGGGAATTTTCCGATTCTGTGCCTAACTTTCCTAATCAAGCCCAATCATGCGCCGTAAGTTGCAGATTGGGCTTGATTTTTTTAAAGAAAAGAGTTTCAACCTTCCCTTGTAAAGTACGGCAACCAACTGCCACCTTAATAAATCAAAACACGACACTAGAATATGGACGACTCAAACATCATCCCGTTTGAACAACCTAAGCCAGTGAATCGATTTCCAGGAACATCTATGAAAAGCGACCTTGTCGAACAAGCAGCAGAGATCGTCAGCGATCCACAAGTACTCATCAACGTAGTCTCTCAGCGGGTACGCCAACTCAACACTGGCCGTGCTCCTCTCGTTGAAACACTCCCAAGCATGGGAGCAGCTGACATTGCACTTACCGAAATCATCGAAGGTAAGCTCAAAGTCATTCCTGGCACATTTGAAGATCTGAAAGAGTAGCCTCGCGGCTTCACTAACCAGTGATCTGAGAGTCCTATGAGTGACGAGATTTCTAAAAACAGAAAAGCCCGTCACGAATATCACATTCTAGAGACCTACGAAGCTGGTATGGAACTCAGAGGCACCGAGGTGAAATCCATCCGTGCCGGCAAAGTCAATATTGCTGACTCCTTCGCTCGCGTCGAAAAAGGTCAGCTTTTTCTTTATGGCTGTGACATCCAACCATGGGAAACCGCAGGCACATGGTTTCAACATCAGTCACGCCGACCACGTCGTCTTTTAGTCCATAAGGCCGAGATTCTTAAACTCGACCTACAAACCTCACAAAAAGGCTGCACTCTCGTCTGCCTTAGGATGTACTGGCATAACCGCAAGGTCAAAGTCGAGATCGGTGTAGCCAAGGGCAAGACCCACACCGACAAACGTCACGCGCTCAAAGACAAAGTCGAGTCGCGCGAAGCTCAGCGTGAAATGTCACGTTTCAATAAGGGGCGGTAATCCGCCCAGTCATTAGTCAATAGGCCGGCACGATGAAGCCTTATTCCTGCTGAAGAATACCACCGCTAAGCACTAGAGCTTTAGCGAGCTGAAAGTCACCAGACTTTGTAACTGGACTTTCGACATTCCAACTTTTGCCACAAGCATCAATCGACCCATTCACCCTGTCCGTTTTCCCTCAGATGATGAGTCTCGTATCTGATACCATTTAGTATTTCAAAAGAGGTTGATGCTGGAGTGATTCCCTTAGAAATCAAGACTCGATGAAGGAGCGATGCTAACCTCGTAACTGAGGAGAAACGTTGATTCATAAGGAAAGCACCCAGCCTGGCACCTTTTCTGCGAAGCGCACATT
>JBLHPP010000068.1:0-10163 GCA_047624385.1 Crocinitomicaceae bacterium | reverse complement strand
CTTTGAGCTGTTTCAGGAGTTCTCGTAGAAGTGTTGTTTTCCCTGCACCGAGAAAGCCCGTGAACATAAGCATCGGACGCGCCACAACTAGTTTTGGTAGAGGGGAGAAAACTGTTTGAGATGATTTTTTCATGAAAATTTAGTTATGAGACGAGTCAGATTTTCCATTTAGGGAAGGGGTCAGAGAAAATTTTGTGCCATTTACGTTCGTTGGTGGCGATTTCCTCATCGGTGAGTAAACAGGCATCGAACATGCCAGTGAGACCTTCGCGATCCATGTTCTGACCGATAAGCACAAGCTCTTGGCGGCAGTCGCCATTTTCACCGTCCCACACACGGTCTATGTGAGTGGAGTCCTCTGGCCAGTGTGCTTTTGGCACGGCAGCCCAGAAATTACCTGCGCATTGGTGGTGACTGATCGAGCCAGCCTGTGACCAGTAGCCAGAAAGCTTGAGTCGAGAGGCTAGCCAGAACACGCCCTTGGAGCGGATCACGCCTGGCCAATCCTTGTGCAGACAATCGTAGAAGCGTTGTGGGTGAAAGGGGGTACGTTGTTCGTAAATGAAGTTAGAAATACCGTATTCTTCAGTCTCAGGTGTGTGAGCGACCAGTGAGTCGAGCCATCCTTCTTGTCTTGCCGCACGGTCTTCATCATAGAGCCCTGTGCCAATTACGGTATCGAGTGGCACTTCTGAGTTTACCGTATCGTAGATTTTTGCCTGTGGATTGAGCGCTCGGATCATACCGTGCACTTGCTTTACCTGCTCTGCAGAAACCATGTCGGTCTTGTTCACTAGAATGACATCGGCAAATTCGATTTGGTCAGTGAGCAGGTCAACAATGCTTCGCTCGTCACCCTTATCGACGGCTTGGCCACGATCGTTTAGTGATTCGTTAGTGGTGTAGTCGAGCAGGAAGTTGGGAGCATCCACGACAGTAACCATTGTATCAATACTGGCGACATCTCCTAGGGACTTACCATCTTCGTCAGTGAAGGTAAAAGTTTCGGCGACAGGCATCGGCTCGGAGACTCCCGTGGACTCTATCACTAAGTGGTCGAAGCGATTCTCGCGTGCCATTTTGCCGACTTCTAGCAGTAGATCCTCGCGCAATGTGCAGCAGATACAGCCGTTAGACATCTCCACCATTTTTTCCTCGGTGTGAGATAGTGAGGCATCACCATTGCGCACAAGGTCCGCGTCGATGTTGACCTCTGACATATCGTTGACGATTACCGCCACGCGTTTGCCTTCACGGTTGCGAAGAATGTGGTTGAGCAAGGTTGTTTTTCCAGAACCGAGAAAGCCAGAAAGAACAGTCACTGGAAGTTTATTAGATTTATTCATGACTTATGAAAATGCGGTTGGTTCAGGGGCGTCTTTTTCTGGGTTTTCGATGGCACACTCGCACTCTGTGCAGCAATCGAGGTCTCGGTTCATGAAGCCGGATTTAGCGTAGTTTTCGAGCTTCTGGTCGACATTGTCGATGCCCAGTCGCTGCGCTATTTCAGCTGCTATGAGGCCAAATCGCGCGCGAAATTTGTAAATAAAGCAGAATAGCGCTTTACGGTGCACCAGTGATGGACCGCTGTAGAAAAGCCCTGGCGTGATGGTAGATTCATCGGCCTCTTCGCTGAATACGGGGAGGTTGTGTTTATCGTATTCGAAGAGATCGCTGACGAAGCTCAGGCCTGACTCGAAGCCATTTGCAATAATCGGCTGAGTGCTGGCAGCAAGCGGAATGTCGTCTTGGTCACGTAAAATCCAAAAACCGCCCCCGAATTCAATGCTCTTGATTGTGGTGTTTTTCACCAGCTCTAACAATGGAAGTTTTTCTGGGTCAGCGAGCAACGTGCGCAAGCGGTCGAGTGTCCTAGGGCTGAGTGATTGAGATGGGTCAGGGTGATCTGATGCCCACGGCTCACCGCGCGAAATGAGCCGCACGGACTTGCCTCGGTTGACGAGATTGAGAGCTGCATCTACACCACTTTCATAGCCGCCGATGACCGTGAAGTTATCTCCTTCGAGCTTACTCCAGTCTTCGACCTTGGAGCTATGCACTGCATGCTCAGCACCTGGAAAGTCGCGGTCGCGAGGGTGGAAAAACTGCCCTGCAGCCCAGACTATATAGTCAGCCTTGATGGAGCCTTTTGAGGTTGTCACACGGAAAGCTGAAGACTCTTTCTTTACTGCAATGACTGCTACACCTGATTGCACAGGCAGGCTGTGGTGTTGCACCACTGCTTGCAAGTAGTTAGCATAACCAACACCTTGCGGGTGCTGCGTTTTCAAAAAATCAGCAGGCGACGTGATAGGGTCAATCGCGTTAAGGTCAGTCAACCCGAAGGCATTTGAGAAAAACGATGGAGTCAGCAGCGCCATGCCCTTTGGCCACGAGCGAAAGGCTGCGCCGACCTCACGTGAATCGACTACGATTTGGTCACCGACTCCAGCTTGTTTCAGTGCTACGGAAACACCAAGTCCAGCTGGTCCAGCTCCTACGATGAGAACCTTTGTCTGTTCAAACTGTGCAGTTTCAGTCATCAGTGAGTTAGAGTTGTGTTGGGTTCGCTGTACCTTTGTAAACTTCCTTTTCGTCGAAGGATTTCTCTCCTTCAGTGAACTTGAGCTCTACAGCTTCACCTGGTTTAGTATCGAGCGGAATCT
Source organism: Crocinitomicaceae bacterium (assembly GCA_047624385.1). Taxonomy (GTDB): domain Bacteria; phylum Verrucomicrobiota; class Verrucomicrobiia; order Verrucomicrobiales; family Akkermansiaceae; genus Rubritalea. The sequence continues at coordinate 7,497 of JBLHPP010000068.1, read as the reverse complement.
CGCGGTAGAAGCAAGAGCGGTAGCCAACGTGGCAGGATGCTTCTTTGCCGCCGATAGATGGAGGCGTGAGTGCTACCTCGATAATCACACAGTCTTGGTCGTCATCGATGAGGATGCGCTGCACGTGTTGAAACATGCCAGATGTTTCACCCTTTTTCCAAAGCTGCTGACGGGAGCGCGACCAGTAGTGTGCAAGCCTTGTAGAAATGGTGAGGCGAAGCGCTTCTTCGTTCATGAATGCGAACATGAGTACCTCTTTGCTCTCTGCGTGCATGGTGATACATGGAATGCAGCCCTTTTCGTCAAACTTTGGTGCCAGGTCTTTGGCTTCTTCTACCTGGTGTACTGATTCACGCTCTGCAAATGGAATAGAAGCAATTGTGGATTCGATATCGTTAGACATAATGTTTGTTGGAGTGTTGTTATGTGGAGTTAAAGTTTGTTGGGAGCTCTATTGAGCTGCGATCGATTGGTCTAAAAGGTCAAGACACTCGATCCAGAAAGTGAGGTCCATGGCGTCATAGCGCATGGTGTCGGCTCCAGTGGACGTGGTGTAGAGAATGTTGCTGGGCTCTTCTACGAGTTCCTCAAATAGACGATTGAGGCAGTGAGCGCGAATTTCGTCATTCTCCTTGAGTGTGATATTGCCAGTGCCGCCGCGGGCGTGATCGCGCAGGGCATTAGTAACGATTTTTAGGTTCTCGTCAGAAAGGTCGACGCTGAGAGAAAGCGACGCTTGGTAGTGCTCTTTGATAATTTTTTCGAGGCGTTTGACCACGCGCTGAGCCTCGGCTTTGCGATTCACCATTTCCTTCTGGTTCGGATCAGCTTTGGGCTCTTCTTGGACAACAGAGAAAAGTTTTCTAACAGGTTTATTCATTGCTCAGTGTTTGCTTTGTTTAAAAGAGGAAGGCGCCACTCCACGCGATGATCATGGCGAAACCAGAAGCCCACAGCATTTGTTTGGCACAGAGACTGGCGGCGAATTTCCAGCGCATTTCTTTGATGATAGTGAAAACCGTGACGAGGCAAGGTAGTAGAACACCAGAAAGGTAAACGGCTGTGAGCACCTGAGCTGGTGTGGTTAGAGCTACTTTTAGCCCTTCGCCGCTACCATCTAGTAGGCCGATAGCGATGCCGTCTTTACGAATAGAGCCGAGCACCACTGCTGATGCCGCATCAGCAGGCAGGTTGAAAAGAGCGAGGGCCGGAGCTAAAACTTCAGACAGACTAGCAATCACTCCCAGATAATCTAGCAGTGAAGCTGCAATACAGATCACCACAAAAATTGGGAATGCCATTATCACGAAAGATTTGAGGCTACTGGCAACTTCTCTCCACACCGCACGCCATGATGGACGAATCAGTGAGTCGACAGGCGGGGCAACAATTGCATTGCTCGCTAGGCGCAAGATTTTCGGAGTGGTAAAACGCAAATAGATCAGCGTGGTCACAGCTAGAACGGCTAGATAAACCATACCGAGCTCAGCCATGCCAGCTGCAGCAAATACAGCAAGAGTCGCAGGAAGCTGGTAGGAGCACGCTGCGCCAAAGGAAATTGCCGAAACACAGGCGCAACGGGAGCAACTATGGCAAGAGCGGCTGGCCACAATAGCAGGAACATTACAGCCGAAGCCCATCACTACGCGCACAAGTTCGCGCCCGCCGAGGCCTACAGGACGAAGTAGAGGGTGTAGCGCATAAGACAGGCGATCGATGAGGCCTGTCGACTTGTAAATCGCGAGAATGGCAGAAAAGACGATGATTGAGGGAACTGCGTAGAGTAGTAGAAATGGAAACATCGCCAGCAGACCATAATCACCACCGATGAGAGCTGCAGGTAGACCTGGCCAAGTCGTCACAGCTTCTAGAGCTGGCTTAATTACTCTTGCGATAGGGTCATAGAGCCAGTCGGCAAAACTGTTAGTGTAAAGAATAGCTAGTGCAGCAGGGAGGAAAAGAAGCAGAAAGGCGATAAGAGGGTTCGAGCAGAGTGCGAGCCAGAGGTTTTTCTTTGCAGTTTTTACTTTTTCTGGAAGAGGTAGTATCTCTGGTATAGAATTGGAAAAGGTACTGAATTTCTCTGTGGAGGTCCTCACGGCATTGCGGATTGCCGATGCTTCACTGGCTTTTAGCTCACGCGCATTGACTATAAAGACAGGAACGCCGAGTGCTTTTTCTAGCTTTTCGGTTTGGATTTCATTTTCACTAGAAATTTTGTCGGCAAAGGTAAGCGCGACAAAGCCAAGTTTGCCGGCAGCAGTGGGGAGGAGTGCAGGTAGCTCATCTGCAGCGCGGTCTGCACGCGCTACCAACATCACGCGGTTTGCCAAGTCGATGTGCTCAAGCGTAGATCGTGTGGCCTGTGTTTCAGATTCGCGCACGATACCTGGTGTGTCAGTCCAGCACAGATCTACATCGATATACGTGTCACAAGCAATAGTAGATCCAAGGAAGTTTTCAGATACTGGGAGTCTGCCTGTTAGAGATGCTAGTAATTGTGTTTTTCCCACGCTTTCACAGCCAAACACCACACAAGTGTAGACTGGGCAATTCTCCGCTAAAAGATTTTTGCCTGGATCACTGGCACAATCTACAAAGGACTTATGAGCTACGGCGAACATTAATGCAACTAAGTTGCGTTTATGGGTATAGTCAACAACTATTGCAACAATGTTGCAATAGCGGCTAGTGTGAGAAGCTTGTTCTATCGACTACATCTCGGCCGTTCAAATTTAACTCTTCGCTCAGTGAGCTCTTAAATCGAGCGTGTGTTGGCTAGCTATTTAAATGCCTCTTCTTAGCTACATTATAGCAACCATATGCTTTACCCCTCCAAATACGGGCTCTAAGCACAGTCGAAAGTGTTTGAGCCTCACCACATAAAATCTGAAGTGGTCTCCTAAAAAAATAATTTCAAAAAGGTGGTTGACGGATAATATTCCATGGGTATTATACGCATGTCGCGACAATATAGGCGGCCCGATTGAATGTCACTCCTGGTTTTTGGGTTTTTCCAGATGACGTCACTCGGGTCGCTTTTTTGTGTCTGTCACTCTCATTTTTGAAGAGAGGTTGGTGTGTGCTATAAATAAAAGCTGCTGGTGTTGTCTCACTTTTTTTGTTAGTTTGTCAGGATCTCGGGTATTTCCCGCAACACTAATAGAGATATGAATAAATATATAGCAGAGTCTTTCGGGACATTTTGGTTGGTCCTAGGTGGCTGTGGAAGTGCGGTATTGGCCGCGGGTGTACCGGATGTTGGTATTGGTTATTTGGGGGTGGCGTTGGCGTTTGGTCTGACGGTGTTGACGATGGCATTTGCTATTGGGCACATTTCTGGTTGCCACTTGAATCCGGCTGTATCGATCGGTTTGATGCTGGGTGGGCGCTTTGATAAGAAGGAACTTGTTCCTTATATTGTAGCCCAATTGGTCGGTTCAATCGTCGCTGGAGGCGTGCTTTATTTGATTGCTTCAGGGAATAAGGATTTCGATATCAATACAGGAGGCTTTGCTTTGAATGGCTATGGCGAGCATTCCCCGAATGGTTATTCCATGACTGCTGGCTTTGTTTGTGAAGTGGTGATGACGATGATGTTTTTGATCATCATCCTTGGAGCAACCGACGAGCGCGCTCCGAAAGGTCTGGCTCCGATTGCGATTGGACTAGGTTTGACCTTGATTCATTTGATCAGTATTCCAGTGACAAATACTTCGGTTAACCCCGCGCGCAGCACAGGTGTTGCTATCTTTGCGGGTGGTTGGGCTATCAAGCAACTGTGGTTGTTCTGGGTTGCTCCAATCATTGGTGCAGCCCTCGGGGCTTTAGTCTACCGAGTGATCGGATGTAAGAAAAAGTAACCCTAAATTTTTAAAAGAAAAACCCTCCAGCTAGCATTTACTAGCACGGGGGTTTTTTGTGTGAATTTCTAACCGAGATTACTTGATTATACCACTTCACGCTAAACGCCAATTTTCTGATCAAGAATCTGCCCTGCATTGAGAACGTAGCTACGGTTCTTGTCGAGTAGCTAGTAGGCAGTAGGCAGTAGGTGAACCTTAGTGCTTTGCTAGGTGTGATCCATTGAGGATATCGGTGACGACTCTGGCAGGTTCGACGCCAGTGAGCTTTTGTTCTAGCCCTTGATAAAGGTAGGAGAACTTGTGGAAGTCTAGACCGCAGCGTTCTAGGATCGTGGCGTGGAGGTCGCGGACGTGGACTTTCTGATCTGGGGTGGTGATGTTAAAGGAATATTCGTCTGTGTCTCCGTACACCATACCACCTTTGACTCCTGCACCAGCCATCCACATAGAGAATGCTCTTGGGTGGTGGTCACGGCCATAATTGGACTCACTCAAAGCTCCCTGAGAGTAGACGGTGCGTCCAAATTCACCGCCGCAAATGACTAGCGTGTCTTCGAGCAGTCCACGCTGCTTTAGATCCTGGATCAAGCCGTAGCAGGCTTGGTCGATGTCGCCACATTGTGACTTAATATCACGAGGGAGCGAACCATGCTGATCCCAGCCTCGGTGGAAAATCTGAGTGAAGCGAACCCCACGTTCCGCCAGTCTCCGAGCCATGAGTGCTGTGTGTGCGAAAGTGCCGGATTTTTTAGAGTCTGGCCCGTAAAGCTTGTAGGTGCTTTCAGATTCACCTGACATGTCGGTGAGCTCTGGGACAGACATTTGCATCCTGTATGCCATCTCATATTGCTGGATACGGGTTTGGATTTCCGGATCGCCAACAGTCTCAAGAGTTTGTTGGTTAAGATTGGATAAACCATCGAGCATGGAACGGCGCATGTCACGGTCGATGCCCGGGGCGTCCTTCAGGAAGAGAACCGGATCTCCTTGCGAGCGAAGGTTGACGCCTGCGTGTTTGCCTTCGAGGAAACCTGAGCCCCAGAGGCGGGATGAGATTGCCTGAACGTTTGAAAATGGGCTAGAGTGCTGGGCATGGAGCACACAAAAGGTGGGTAGGTCGTTATTGAGCGAGCCTAAACCGTAGGATAGCCAGGAGCCCATCGAGGCTCTACCGTTTTGCATCGAACCAGTGCACATCAGTTGGTTGGCTGGCTCATGGTTGATGGCGTCAGTGTGCATCGATTTGATGATACAGATGTCATCGACCATTTTAGCCGTATGCGGGAGGATGTCTGAGACCCAAGCTCCGGATTCTCCGTGTTGTTTGAAATCGCAGAATGCTGGGGCGACTCGGAATGCTGTTTGTTTGGCAGTCATGCCTGTGAGCCTTTGACCAGACTTGACGAGGAAGTCTTTGATGTCTTTCTTAAATTCCTTTTTCAAGTTGGGCTTGTAGTCAAACATCTCAAACTGGGATGGAGCACCAATCAGTGAGATGTAGATAACTCGCTTTGCTTTGGGAGCAAAGTGAGAATTACCCGTAGTCTTACCGATCGAACCCATCAGTCCTTGGGGGAGTAACGAGCCGAGTGCTGCGGTCCCCAGTCCCATCGCATTTTGACGAAAAAATTGGCGACGGCTGACAGACTTGTTCTGAAGCTCGACTGATTTGATGATGTCTTCGAAATTCATGGCAATCGATTATTTGTTAAGAGTTTCATCCATGTTGAGGATTTGGTTGGCGATGAGTGTCCAAGCCGCCAGTTGAGCTGGGTCTAGCTTTTCTGGTGCTATAGATTCACCGACTGAGATGAGTGCTGCAGCTTTGTCTGGAGCTACTCTGAACTTGGAGTAGCTGAAGTCGAAAGTCTCGTTCACAATCTCGATCTCCGTGGTGCTGAGTTCGCGGCTCAATAGACGAGCAGCGATGAACTGCAGGATTGCCGGTTTATCCTGACTCTTGAGGAGAGCTTGTGCCGCGAGCTGGCGTGAGCTTTCTACAAATTGTGGGTCATTCATCACCACAAAGGCCTGGAGCGGGGTGTTTGTCAGTTCACGGCCTACGCAGCTTACTTCCCGTGATGGAGCGTTGAGAATTTCCATAGATGGATGCGGGGCGGTTCTCTTCCAGAATGTGTAGAGCGAGCGACGGTAGAGCTTGTCGCCAGTGTCTTGCTTGTAGCTTTTAGTATTAGAGCTTTTCATGGCGACTGACTCCCAGATGTTAGTCGGTTGGTATGGTTTCACTGATGGCCCACCTAATGTATTATTAAGTAACCCTGACGAACTGAGTGCTAGATCGCGGATTTGTTCTGCATCGAGTCGGTAGCGTGGGCCACGAGAGATAAGCTTGTTGAGTGGATCCTTGCCCAATTTTTCTTCTGTGAAGATTGCCGCTTGGCGATAGGTCGATGAGCTGACAATTGTTTTGAGGAGGTGGTGGAAGTCCCAGTCATTTTCAACAAAGTCGGTAGCCAGCCAGTCGAGTAGTTTCGGGTGCGACGGGCGGGAACCCATGACGCCGAAGTCATTGGTGGATTCCACGATGCCATTACCGAAGAGGTAATACCAATAGCGGTTGACTGTGACTCGGGCTGGCAGCGGATTTTCTGGGGAGGTGAGCCACATGCCTAGGCCTAGACGGTTTTTTGGCATGTCGTCAGTCATTTGTGGAAGTGAAGCTGGTACTCCAGGGCTTAGTACTTCCTCATCTTTCATGGCGTATTGACCACGAATGAGGATGTGGGCTGTGGGCTTCGTGTCTGCTTTTTCCTGCATCACCAGAGTGAAGGTTCCACGCTTTTCGATCGCAGATTTTTCTTTTTTGAGAGCAGCTAATTTGTCATCGAGCAGCTTGGCGGCTTTGTCTTGGTAGGTGAAGTAGTAGTTACGGACTTGCCCGACCACCTTGGGCGGTTGTTTTACGGACTTCTTTAGGTTGCTGATAAGACCGTTGATGGATATCCCGATAATCTCTTCTTGAGTGAGTACTTTATTGAAGAGCTGAAAACTGTGGAGTTGGCCATTGGTGAAATATTGTCCCTCATGGCGAGATCCCAACAAGAAGGGGGCCTTAGTTTTGATTGTCTTGGTGAGCGTGTAATTATTCCTAGTGATGTTTTGTTTTTCACCATTGATATAAATCTTCACACCATAGGGTTTCTTCGATCCATTGTAAGTAACGAAAATGTGGTTCCATTCATTAGCAGGCAGAGCTTCAGTGGAGGTGACTTTAAGGTAGTTCTTTGGAATTGCGTGGATAAACTGGACCGCAATTTTACCATTTTCTATAGAGATATCATAGCCGCGGTTTGCGTCCTTGATGTCCATTTTTGAGATGATTGCGGCCGAGTCTTTCCCTGGGTTTTTTACCCAAGCTCCCAAGCTGAACTTATCGTTATTTTCAAAGTCGCCGACATTTCCAAGATTGATGTTATTTTCCGCGTTGAAGATAACTGCCTCACCATCTGGGCTGCTGACCCATTCGAGAGGTTTCTTACTGTAGTATTTCTTCCCTGCCGTATCGACTAGCCCCTTAGACTTGCTCGTAAGCGGGAGGCCCATGACTAAAGCATCTTTCGCGAATTTGGAGTTGTCAGTTTTCTTACCAGATTTGATCCAGGCTTGGAAC
>JBLHPP010000067.1:0-10359 GCA_047624385.1 Crocinitomicaceae bacterium | reverse complement strand
GTATTGGCTACAATATCAACGACAAGTGGGCGCTAATCGGTGGCTATCGTCACCAGTCGATTGACTACTCCAAAGACGGATTCGTCTATGACATGGAGACCTCCGGGCCATTCCTTGGAGCTAAGTATTCATTCTAAACTCCCTGTGTCACCTTCCTTGGGCAGATTTTTCACCCAAGGAAGACGTGACAAGCCAGGGCCAAAAACCCAGCTGGTACAATCAGGCGGCACCATTGGTCCATACGTGTCGCCAGCTTGGCCTTACCGCGTTTGGCCAGCGCCGAGGTGATCACTGCCTCGCCCAAGGTGGCAAATACTAACAAAGTGGAACTGAGGATGAATGTGTCCATCCTTGTCAAGTAGGACACAGCTGGCACTAAACTATCAATCGAGAACCGATACGCTATCAAGGTGAGCATCGATGTCGTTGCCACACCAATCTGAGTTCCAGCTTGCTCAGGATCGATCCAAAACACGATCCACGACATCGCTACAATCAAGAATAATGGTAGAATAACTTTGATGATGTAGTACGCATTATACCTCTTCGCCTCTATCGAGATAGTAAACATCGCAGCTTTATCCATCTGTGTGAAAATTGCGGTATTATGTCCCCATGCCTTGTGACTGAGAACCTCCCAGTCAGGTAGTGAGAATTTTGGGGAAATCCCAGAAACTTCCGCTTTTTCTATGATGAATTGTACTTCATCCGTCGTTTGACCCACAGAAACCAAGGTCACGTCAAAGTTTTGAGAATCAAATGGGAAGTTTTTTAAATCCAAGATTTGCGAGAAATCGCCCCAAACTCGCTGAACCACCTCGACAGTACCATCTGGATAGACCTTTGCCACATCATCCATCGTCTTAAATATTTTCTGACGGTTAGTGATTTGAATACTAGGGTGCCACACCTTCGATAAATCTTTACTCACCGGACCACTCCCATCATGCGCTTCTCTTGGATCTAGCCATTTAGCTCTATAAAAAAGATTCATCGTGAAATTTTGCACCGCACTATCGACTCCATCTATATCTAAAATCACGTAGCGAATCTCCACGATAGTCGGCTCACCCTTGTCGTGATTAGGGTGGCGTGTGTCTGCAAATACTACTGAGCTTAACATCAGAAAGCAGTAAGCTATCGATAATAATGAGGTGAATTTTTTAAATGGGACATTCATCTTAGTCATCACAGGCTAACACTGCTTTCTAAGATAATGCACCATTTTTATACACACTAATGACTAGCAGGTTTAAATGGTGTCGATAACGGACTAGATTATAATGGCACTTACTTAAGGACGTGTGCCGGCATTTTCAGCCCCAAAGTGGGCGGCATATTATAGCCTATGGCAACACCCTAGGTTTGGTCGGGGTAGCCCTCAAGCCCTATGGGGGCGAACTAATACTTAAGAGCCTGTCGGACTTAATTGCCACACGAACTCAAAACCTGCTAGACTCAGCGTATGGCGTAAGAGATTCGTAAATGTAGATCGTAACACTCCAATGCTGCTCCCTCCTGATTTACGGGGCTGGGTAGCTGACGATGACCTTGTTCACTTCATTATCGAGGCGGTTGAGCACCTACCTCTTTCGAGTTTCAAGACTAACACACGCGGCTGTGGCAATGCTCAAATGCCACCGTATATGATGCTAGCGTTGCTTATCTATTGCTACAGTAGCGGTATTTTCAGCTCCCGAAAAATTGAACGAGCCACCTACCGCGATGTTGCCGTGCGTTTCCTAACAGCGGACACCCATCCAGATCACGATACGATCTGCGCCTTTCGCCGAAAGAATCTGCCCGCCATCTCTAAGGCGTTCGTTGAAATACTTCAACTTGCTCGTGAGATGGGTTTACTCAAAATTGGCAAAGTAAGCACGGACGGCACACACATCAAAGGCAGCGCCTCGATCAATCAAAACGTCACCTACAAGCGAGCCAAAGAGATCCGTAAATCCCTGCAGACAGATATAGCCGAGCTTCTTGGCCAAGCTGAAGATGCAGACAAAAATGAAATAGATGATCAAAAACTTCCCGTAGAAATAGCCCGTAGAGAAAAGCTTACCTCTAAGATGGACCAAGCTATTAGTGGACTAAAGAAGCGCGCCGAAACTCATGCTAAAGCCGAGAATGAAGAGCATCGAAAGAAAACGCTAGAGCGTGAAAAGAAGCAGAAAGAAAGTGGTAAGAAGCCTCCTGGCCCACCACTCAAAGCCCCTAGGGATGCCGAGACGATAGCAATGGAAAGCACAGAAAGCTTCAATCTAACTGACCCAGACACTCGCGTAATGCGTAAAAGCAAAGCCACCGCCTACACCCAAAGCATCAACGCTCAAGCAAGTGTCGATGCGGATGGAAGCTATCTCACCGTGGGCCAGCACATCAGCCAAAGCTCTAGTGACTCAAACGAACTACTCCCAGCCTACGAAGCTATAGCCGAAGGGATCGGCACACCCACTCACTTTTTAGCAGACGCTGGATACCTCAAGATCGCAGCAATTGAACACCTAGAGAACAAGACCACCAGCGAAGTCTACCTCAGCGTCCATCGAGAGGACGCTCACAACGAACGCAGCTACGACTACCGCCCAGGAGCAGCCAAGGCTAAGAAAAACATCACCAACGAAACCCTGCTCAAGATGCGGGACAAACTCAGTAGTAAAGAAGGGAAACTGATTTATAAACTCCGAGCTTAAACCGTAGAAACCGTCTTTGGCATTATAAAAGAAGTCATAGGATTTCGAGGCTTCCGCTTACGAGGATTTGAAAAAATGGCAGGCGAATGGGAACTCACATGTTTAGCTTACAACTGCAAACGCCTCCACAAAATGCTCCTGACGAGCTGACGGGACTCATCGAGCACTCCGCTCGAGATAAAACCTCTTAGAATGACTCAAAATTACGCTAAACAGCCAAATAGTCACCATTGACTCCCCTTGCATAGCTGGGCACAGCCTCAAGCGAAATGATAGCGAGTTTCTTCTTCGAAATTTAATCTTCAAGCAGTAGGCCTATGTCCGACAGACTCCTAAGCTTTCAGTATTCCCGTCTCACATCGTGGGGCGGGGGCTTTTATGGATCTTCACGCGCTATGGATGACGGCCAAGTGCCATAGTTGGAGAGGATAGTTGATTTATATAGCCTTGATATTTATGTATTTCTGCACGTAATTCATCTTTCGTGAGATTTTTCACTCCTAACCGTCATGCGTGGCGTGTGAAGAGTCGAAATAAGACAAAAAATTATTATAGTATGAAGAAAATTTCATTTATCCTATCGCTGAGCCTGATCCCAATTCTTGTCTGGCAAGTGAATGCCGAGCAAGTATGGGAAATATCGACTGACGCGCAGTGGACGAAAAATGCCTCCAAGGCTGAAAATCTCGACTTTAAAGGCGGCTTAGCCACACCACTGAGCGAGCAAGTTGTGTTCACCAGCGTGATGAAAAAGTTTGCCGAGAAGAAGACAATCCAGCCAATCGTTGTCGAGCAATCTAGCAGTTGGCTGAACTGGACAAAGGTTCCCAATGTTGGGCCGAAGAATGGCCAAGACGCCCCAGTGTTTCTTTCTCTGAAAGATAAGGAATACTGGATGTTTGCGCGCTATGGCGGCGGTGCTGTCAACAAGATGGCAGTCGCTATTCTTCGACTTGAGGAAAATGTCTATATGCGGAAAATGTCTCGCGAAGAGGGTGACCAGAAGATTGCGGCACTAAGGGCCAAAGGAAATGAAAAGAACGGTCAAAAAGGGGGAAGAATTGCAGCGAAAGATGCCAATCAAACCAATGGTTCTGGTGGCGAAGAACTAGGCTTAGGAGGCTACCACGCATGGCATTCTACCGACATGCAGAAATGGGTGCACCACGGTCCAGTCTCAGATTATAAGTCGCGCTGGATGACTACTGCCGAGTACAAGGACGGGAAGTTTTACCTCTACTATGATAACCCTAACGACCAAGACCCACACTTGATTATCGATTCAGATCTTACCGATGGTAAAGTGGGTAATGATATTGGTTTAGTATTCGCTGATCCATCTAACGGATCTGATAATGCGGTGATTCGTGGCGCTGATGGAAAGTTCCATTTCATCTACGAAGATTGGTCGCCACTGAATGCGCGTGAGCAGGCATGGGACTCACCTCTCGCAGGTCATGCGATTTCAGACGATGGCATCAATGACTGGAAGATTCTTCCACCTGCCTTGGATCTCCGGACAAAGCCGACGGGGAAAGTGCTGGAGTACAAGCACCCTCATCAATTCCCTGCGATGCTGAAATACAACGAGCATCTTCCTAAGCAAGATGCCTTTGGGGACTGGGCATCGATCTTGATTGGTGAGCGCTACTACCTCTTTGCTGATTATGATCCAGCATCTAACAAAAAAGGATCAAAGGGGATGAGTGTCGCATGGTTTACCTCTGAGAGCCTCGATCAGCCGTTCACTCTCTGTGGCAACATTGGCCGTGGTCACCCAGACCCAGATATCACTTTTGCAGAAGGGAAGTTTTACTTGATCACCCAATTCAACGAAGACTTTACCAGCCCTGGACCATGGGTCGATGGTGTGCAAGGGCGCGCAGGTGTAGACACTAATAATGACGGAAAGATCGACCAATGGACAGAGTGGCAGTCAATCAAAGAAAGCTATGACCATAAGCCAGGCTATGCCAAGCACGTGGTGAAGACGCCAGCCGTGATCGACACAAAAGGGTTGCCGAAAGGCTTCGGGTTTCAGTTTGAGATCAAGATAGATGCACCCTTAGGCGCGACTGCCAAGCCAGTGTTAGATAAAGTGACCGTTAGATTTGAATAGGATTTTTAGTAGCCCACTTAGTGACGCCCTAGTCATCCACTATCTCTTGAAGGTAGTTGGTGGTGCATCACACACCACCACCTAGGTCAAAGACGTTTCGTTAGGGTTAGTCTTTTTCGAGACTTGCTTTGGCTTCCATCATTGCACGCTCTTGGTCGAGTTTGCCTAGTGCGTTGCCGATTTGGCGACCTGCCAGTACTTGCAGTTTGCCATCGACGAAGACCTCTTCCTTTGACCAGTCATCACTACGTTGGGTGGCCAAGGGGATTCCTTTATCCTGCATATTGCCCATTGGGTTACGGGCCCATGCGTAGCGATAGTGGATTGGCTCGGCGACCATTAGGCTAGTAAGCACGATCACCTTGTTGTCCTTCTTTTCACGGCCTCGGTCGTCCTTACCTGTCACTAGGAAGTCCGCCTTTGCTGGGTGGAATTTGCGGTCTTCGCCTGCGATAGCGAATCCTTCGATCGGTCCACCGTCATCCACAGCTCGAGCAGCGACATCCATGTGGATCATGATGCTTCCATTGCCTTTCTTCATCTCTACGATCATCGGTGGTTTCCAGCCAAACATCTTCTCCATGCCGTATTCTGTGGCCAGAGCCCAGCGTGCTGTGCGCTCTCCTGCTGGAAGTTTTTGCTGAGGGTGATACCACCTCCGGCGAAAGTCGTAGGTGCTAGTGAAACCGATGTTTTTATCGCCGGCTTTGTAGAGTTCAAGGAAGGTCTGATACTGGGCTTCGCGGATATAAGCTCCGCTATCTGCCATCAGCTCGGAATAGTTCTTAAGGCTTTGTTTATTGCCAGCCGTGCAGAGTGAGAGGATGCCGAATGGCATTTCAGGGTCATTGAAGGCAGCACGCCATGCGGTGATCATCTTTGGGAAAACATCGCGATACATCTTTGATCCTTCCGTGCCGCCGAAGCAGTTATTATACCCTTGGTGGAAAATTGCTCCCTTCACTGCAAAACCTTGAAGTGGGGCGATCATACCAGCGTAGCAGTTACCTGGGCGGTTTCTATCAAAGGCTGGGCCAGGTCGGTGCTCTGTTGGTGCTTTCATATCAGCAGGGATGGGTTTGCCCTGTTTCTTCATTTTCTCAACTCGCTGTTGATGACGTTTGATTTGGTTTTCCAGATCCTTCGCTCCATCCCAGTCGGCGATCTTCTGATCCCACGTGGCCATCAGATTCTTTGCCGGCACGGTATCGATTTTTTTGATAACTGGAGCGGGAGTCCAAGTCTCAACGGTGGTACCACCCACGGAAGCATCAATCACGCCGATTGGTACTTGGCTAGCCATGTGAATCCGGCGCGCGAAGACATAACCAATGGCCGAGAGCTCCTTGGCAATTTTCGGTGAGCAGACGTCCCAGTCGCCCTTGCGGAAGTGGCGGTTGGACCAGTCACTCCATTCGTGCAGCCGGGCGAAACCTTTTACTGGCTTAGGGCTGCCGACGCTAGGTATTGTAAGAATACGGATATTAGAAAAATTGGCTGAGGCAATCTCAAGGTTTCCATTCTCAACTTTATGAAGAGGGAACTCCATGTTGCTCTGGCCGCCAAGAACCCAGACGTCGCCAACGAGGACATTCTCAAGCGTGAGGGTATTGCTCTTGCCTTTAACTGTCACAGCGATCGGTTGCGAGTTGGCCGGCATAGCGGGGAAAGTAACTTTCCATGAGCGCTCTTTTCCTGCGCTGGCAGTCTCCGACTTACCAGCGAGCGTCACAGTGACATTCTCACCGGGATCTGCCCAGCCCCACAGGCTGACGGGCTTATCCCTTTGAATGACCATATTTGACTGAAACAGATTGTGCAGGCACAGTCCCTCACCGATGGCTGGAACCTCAACGACGTCCTGTTTCGGCATTTTTTGTGCAACGAGCGGAGCCAAAAGCCCTACCATCATTAATCCTACACATGCTACTGGTTTTAGTATTTGCATAGGGCTAGTACGCATGGACTCACGCATGCCTTTCTAAATTATGTAGGTAATTTTCCTGAGGGATATAAACTGTATGGCATATCAGAGATTACTACTCGAGGAGTGCCACAAATTGCTAGAAATCTACTTTTTTGCTGGTGTCCTAAAGGGGCCGTTGAGAGGGGAGAAAGGGGTGCAACCGTGTTAGGCGAGGATCTCTTTGACAACTTTGGCTAGGTCGACGCCGGTGAGTTTTTTATCGAGCCCTTGATGCTTGGCGGTCAAATGATTATGATTCAGGCCGAGCAGGTGGAGCATGGTGGCGTGGAAATCATGCACGGTGACCACATTTTCGACGGCATTGTAGCCGAGTTCATCGGTGGCGCCGTGGGTGATGCCACCTTTGACACCTCCGCCCGCCATCCAGAGTGAGAATCCTTTGATGTGGTGATCTCGGCCGTTACCTTGGGCCATCGGGGTGCGGCCGAACTCGCCGCTCCAGACAACCAAGGTGTCCTCTAGCATGCCGCGTTGTTTTAGGTCTTGGACGAGTGCCCAGGTGCCTTGGTCAACGTGGGACGCAGCCACTGAGATATTCTTTTTGAGTCCGCCGTGGTGATCCCAGCCACGGTGATAGAGCTGGATAAAGCGGACGCCACGCTCGGCCATACGGCGAGCGAGAAGGCAGTTAGATGCGAAGGATCCATCGCCGGGAGTGGCTCCATACATGGCGAGGGTTTCGGGACGTTCATCCGAGAGGTCGGTGAGATCTGGGACGGAAGCTTGCATCCGAAAAGCCATTTCATATTGGGCTATCTTGGTGGCAATTTCTGGGTCGCCGGTGCGGCCGAGGCGCAGGTTGTTGAGGCCGTTGGCTGCTTGAATGACAGCGTGTTGTTCCGCGTCGGTGACGTTGGGTGGATTGCCGGCGTAGAGCACTGGGTCGCCTTGGGAATGGAAGTGGACGCCTTGGTATTTAGATGGGAGAAAGCCGGAGTGCCATTGGCGGGCTGCGATGGGTTGGTCTTGGCCGCCACCAGAGGATGTCAGGACGACGAATCCGGGCAGGTTTTGGCTGGCTGAGCCGAGCCCGTAGAGGGCCCAAGAGCCCATGCATGGGTGACCGGAGACTTGAGTGCCGGTATTGAAGAAGGTGTGTGCGGGGTCGTGGTTAATTTGTTCGGTGACCATCGAGCGGACGATGCAGATGTCATCGGCCAATTTTGCCATATGGGGGAAGATATTTGATATTTGCTGGCCAGATTTCCCGTGGCGGGAGAATTCATGTTGCGGGGCAAAGCATTTTAGGGCTTTCCCCTGGAGCTGAGCGATGGGTTGACCTTTGGTGAAGGACTCCGGCATCGGCTGGCCATCGAGCTCGCCGAGTTTGGGTTTGTAGTCGAAGGTTTCGAGGTGGGACGGGCCACCTGCCTGGGTGAGAAAGATAACACGCTTGGCTTTCGGCGCGAAGTGGGGTGCTGGGCTTAGACTGGGCAGGTCCAAGCCCAGTGTTTTTGCTGCGAGCGACTGGAGTGCGGTGGCGCCGAGCCCGAGGGTGGAGGTGTTGATGAAGGCACGGCGGTTGATGTTGAAGTTCATGTCAGGTCGGGATGAAGGGTTTCAATCAGAAACGGGAAGTAGTTTCGTAGGTGTTGAGGAGCACACGAGTAACGACACTCCAGGTAGAGAGGGTATCGGGTTTGTCCTGAGAGCGTTTCTGGCTGAGTAGGCCGGTGAGTATTTTTGACTCCTCGGCGAGTGGGGCGCGGCTGAGGAGCTCGGAGAAGAGCCAGTTGATCCTTTGCTCATCAGAGCTGCCTCCTTCAGTGATTGTGCGCTGTGCGAGGGCCTTGGCTGCCTCGACAAATGAGGGTTCATTGAGCAGGACGAGCGCTTGTTGGGGGATGTTTGAGCGGGTGCGCTGGGGGGTGCATTCTTCTCGGGTGGGTGCATCAAAAGCGATCATCGCCGGGTGTAGGAAAGATCGGCACCAGAAGGTGTAGAGTCCACGGCGGTAGCGGTCTGGGAGGTTGTCGCTGGCTTTCCACGTGCGTTTGGGGAAATTGAGCTGAGCCCAGTAGCCAGCGGGTTGTAGAGGTTTGACGGACTCGCCACCTTCTTGGTGAACGAGCAGTCCGGCGTGTTGCAGCGCGATATCACGGACAAATTCCCCATCGATACGCCAGCGGCCTTGGCGGGAAAGGTGGACGTTATCGGGGTCTGCGGCCAGGCTTTCAGCATTTGTCTTGGACGATTGCTGATAGGTCTGTGAGCTGAGGATGGTACGGACGAGGTGCTTGGTATCCCAGCCAGATGCGATGAACTCGGAGGCGAGTAAATCGAGTAGTTCAGGGTGGTCGGGCGGGGTGCCCTGGCCGCCGAGGTCGGAGACATCGGATGCGATGCCTCGGCCGAAGAGCAGCATCCAGATGCGGTTGACATAGGTGCGCGCGGTGAGTGGGTTTTCCGGGTCTGTGATCCACTTGGCGAGATCGAGCCGGTTAAGTCGTTCGGCTGGGGTGGCTTGCTTCTTAGCTTCTGAGGATTGGTTCGATCCGATCTGGTTGAGGAAGACGGGGACGGCGGGCTGAATGACGGCACCAGTTTTGTCCATCCAGTCGCCTCGGTTCAACAGGGTGGTGATGCGCATTTCTTCCGCGGGGAGGGCCTCGGAAGCGAGGGTGCGGCGGACCTTGACGTCGATGGCTTTCTGTTGATTTTGCCATGCAATGAGCTGCTGGCGATGAGCTTCGAGAGCTGGGGCGAACGCGTGATAATAGCTGTCGATTTTATCTTGTTCCTCTTCGCTACGCGGAGTTTTGGCGAGCAGGGTGGCGATTTCCTGGGTGGGGCCCACTTCGCGTGCAAAGAGAGGGGAGGGGGCGCTGGTGAGGGTGAGTTTGAATTTGCTGATGACGTGGTGGCCTTGCTCCGTCTGATGTTCGAGGATGACCTTGATTTCGTCGTCAGCGGCGGCTTTGAGTGGGGTACGGAAAGTGAAGAGAGCGCTGTGCGGTTTGTTTTCTTTGTCTCCATTGACGGCCCACCCTTCAGCCGTATTGCCGTTGAGTGCATCTGAAACCGGGAATTTAGGTTGCGAATAATCCGCATCGGCACCGGAAACCCTCACATTTCTTCCTTTGTGGAAAACCTTGAGGTTGGTGAGGACGAAGTTGCCGTTTCCTCCCACGGTTAGGCCACCTTTGGGGAAGCTAGAGTCAGTCAGGGCATGGAGGATGAGGCCTGTGTAATGCCCCATAGGGGCGGGTGCGGTGACCGTGATATTTTCTTTTTCGGGGTTTTTACCTAGAAGGAGTTTGACGGTGCCGTCGGCTTGGATTTCGTGGGGGCTGCCTGAGGTCTTCACTGTTTTTACCAGCATAGGCGTTTGTGCCTCGACTGAACTGGCATTAGGCTGTGGGTCACTCTCCCATTTTTGTTGTCCGGCAGCGATCTTGGCGCCCAGGGCTGGATCGTTTTTAACCAGCGTACTGAATGGTATGGCGCGATTTTTCTCGAGCGCAGCGAGCTCTTTTTGCTGGGCAACGTTGGGCACTTTCAGGACGGTTTTGCGAGGACCTTTGGGTTTCTCTTTAATATCGTCGAAGAAAGCG
>JBLHPP010000066.1:0-10421 GCA_047624385.1 Crocinitomicaceae bacterium | reverse complement strand
GCTGTGGCTAAAAGCGCTAGAAGCGCAAATAGCCCATACCGCGGACTACACATTTCGCATAAATGCGAAGGAGCTAAACCCTGAGGATAGAGCGCAATTTGTCGAGCTTGAGAAAGAGTCACGTGTGTAAGAGTTTGAGATAGCCAAGCGGGCGAGGGTGGTGGTTAACGCTCTGGAGGCGAAGGGTGGTGATGCGAAGGAGGCTCGGACCTATATCAAATCAGCCACGGGTATATCCAAGGAACTCGATTCTTCAGGGAATGTGCAATATTTTCTAGGAGCTATTTCAAATGGGTTCAAGGACCCGGAAGGCGGCGTTGTCTTTGCTGGCAGAGTGGCCGTGGCTATAGCTGTCATGCTTGGTTTTTGGTTTCTCTCGCAGCTAGCGAAACACTTGGTGAAAAAGACATTTCTGGAACCACGCAAGGGTTCTCGGATATTGAGGGATTTCACGATTCGGTCGATCAGTTGGGTTGTCATGGTGATTGGGATAATGGTTGCTTTGTCCACACTAGGTGTGGAAGTGGGACCTATGATGGCCGCCATGGGAGCTGGTGGATTCATCATCGGTTTTGCTCTTCAAGACACTCTAGCAAACTTTGCCAGTGGTCTGATGATTATGATCTACCAACCATTTGATGAAGGTGACTTTGTTGAAGTTTCAGGAGTGAGTGGCAAAGTTGAGAAAATGAGCTTGGTATCGACTACTCTCCTCACTCTGGATAATAAAGAACTGATCATCCCTAATAAAAAGGCCTGAGGAGAAACCATCACTAACTATAGTGGTAGGGATGTGCGCCGTGTGGATCTTGTGTTTGCTATTGGTTACGCTGACTATATTGAAAAAACGATGCGAGTTCTCAAAGCGCTTTCGGTGGAACACGCATTGGTATTGGAAAATCCAGGAGCTACCGTGGGTGTCCATAGCTTGGGTGATTCATCCGTAAATATATTCCTCAAGCCATGGGCTAAGACCGAGGACTATTGGGATGTTCATTGGGACCTCACCAAGGCCGCTAAACAGAAGTTTGACGCTGAAGGGATCTCAATACCATTCCCTCAGCGAGACGTGCATGTGCACCAAGTTCAAGGATAAATGGGTCAATGCTTTACTGGAGTGTGACAGCGGTTTCTAACCGCCTGGTCCCAATGGCACTTACTTAAGGGTATTAGTCGTCAATCGAGGCACTAGAAGATTTAGACTTCTTGAGGTGTGACTTATCGAGTAGCAAGTAGCTAGTATTCAGTAGCTAGCATCTTGATGGATGGAGCGAATAGCTCGCACGATGAAGCAAAATAATGCGTCTCAATGCTCACCAAAATAGGCTTAACTAAGTGCCATTGCCGCCTGGTCTTTAGTTGATGGGCCTGGCGCTTGGAAACCGCCGCCACGAAGCTTTGAGATTTGAAGTATTGTCGACCTCCACAAATCAATTTCACCTCCCCCGTTTCTAAAGTATTGCTCAGAAAGCTGAAAATAATTCACACTTTTTATAGTGTTAGACCTATGGTCATTTAAAATCGTCGCGATCTGATCATTTTTGTCATATTCTCTGACCAGTAGGCGATCTATGACACGTATGCTACGATAGAAAGCTATCTCGACGAGACTAGCATTACTTTCAAACACCTTTCCTCATGGGCTCAGACCAATCCTTCCAGCTAGAAAACCAGAAACTTGCCCAAGTGCGCCAAGAAATCAGCGAGGTCGTTGTCGGACTCAGTGACCTGGTCGATCGCTTAATCGTCAGCCTTCTCTGCAATGGTCACGTCCTCATTGAGGGATTCCCGGGGCTAGCAAAAACGCTGACAGTCAGCACCATGGCGCAGACTCTTGGAGTCGGTTTCAGCCGTATCCAGTTCACTCCCGACCTGCTTCCAGGCGACCTGATTGGCACACTTATCTACAACCAAAAAACTGGCGATTTCACCCCTCACAAGGGTCCTTTATTTTCAAATATTGTGTTAGCCGATGAAATCAACCGCTCGCCCGCTAAAGTCCAGAGTGCATTGTTAGAAGCGATGCAGGAGAAGCAGGTAACTATTGGCAATGAAAGCTACCCACTCGATGACCCTTTCTTGGTGTTGGCTACTCAGAACCCAATCGAGCAAGAAGGCACCTACCCACTACCAGAGGCGCAGTTAGATCGCTTCATGCTCAAGGTTTTGATCAAGTATCCGACTCTAGAAGAAGAGCACATTATCATGAAGCGCATGTCGGTGAGCAAGCCAAAGACCACCGTTTGCCCAGTGATGACTGCCGATGATATCCGCAGCATGCGCGACACCCTCGATTCCATTCATACCAGCGAGGCTCTCGAGAAGTATGTCCTGAGAATCGTCGATGCCACCCGCCATGCTGAGAGCTACGGGCTAGGAGATCTTTCGCCCCTGATCAGCCACGGAGTTTCTCCACGTGCAAGTATTTGCCTAATCAAGGGAGCAAAGGCGCACGCCCTGCTAGAAGGCCGCGACTATGTCACTCCTGCCGATGTCAAATGGATCGCCCCTGACGTCCTACGCCATCGTATTGCCATCACTTACAAAGCGGAAGCTGAGGGGAAAGACGTGGAGTACATCATTGGGCGCATTCTCGACACAATCGAAACTCTGGCTTAGTCCCCACACTCACCCTTGGATCTCATATGCTGAACCAAAAAGAGCTCGAAAGTAAAGTGCGTCACATTCAGGTACAAAGCCGTAAGGCTGTGCACGAGATGTTGGCGGGCGAGTACCGGAGTAGCTTCAAGGGGATGGGCATCGAGTTTGAAAATGTCCGCGAGTACCAACATGGTGATGATGTCCGCTCGATCGATTGGAATGTCACGGCGCGCACAGGCAAGCCACATGTGAAGACCTTCATGGAAGAGCGCGAGCTCACGCTGTACTTCCTCATCGACACCTCAAAATCTGGCGACTTCGGCAGTGGTGGGTTTAACAAACGTGAAGTCGTCACCCGCATTTTCGCCCTGCTCGCCTTCGCTGCATCGCACAACCACGACAATGTAGGACTCATTCTTTTTGCCAATGGCGTGGAAAAGCACATTCCACCGAGGAAGGGTAAGAACCACATCATGCGTATGATCGACCTCATGCTCAGCCACCAAACTCAGACAAATGGCACCGACATCGCTGGAGCGCTCCATCACCTCAACCAGGTCCGCAGTCGACGTTGTGTTGCCTTCCTATTTTCCGATTTTTTCGACACTAACTACGCCAATGCCCTGCGTGACACAGCTCACGCTCACGACCTCTCATGTATCGCCATTAGTGACCCACGCGAGAGCCAGTTGCCTTCTGCTGGGATGATAGAGTTACGTGATGCTGAGACTGGAGTTTTGCGTACTATCGACTGTAAAGATCCAAAACTCCGCCAAGGGCTTAAAGAAAAGTCACGCCAGCGAGAGTCCGCACTGGCTGATATCTGCCACGAGGTCAAGGCCGACTTGCTGGGTATCAGCACAGGAGACGACTACCTCTATCAAATCATCCGCTTCCTCAAAAAGCGTAACAACCGAAGTGCCGATGTTCGCTAAATTCCCCCTACTGCTCACTCTCGTATGCTGCTTGTTGGGAGCTCTCAGTTCTTGTCACAAAGATGCTCCCTCTCAGGATCTTTACGAGCTCAGCCAGCAAAGTCAGTTTGAGGGTGTTTCCCTCCATTTGCAGGTATCCCAATCCACGCTCAAGACCAACGAATGCGTCCGAGTCATCCTCGATATCAAACATGATCCTAGCTTAGAAATCACGCTCCCTGATTTGGCCGGACGCCTCGGTGAGTTCACCTTTGCTGAAGTGACCACTCAGCCGGCAAAGCTCGATTCTCAATCATGGGTGCATCGCCAAATCAGCTTCCTTCTTGAGCCCGATCTTCCAGGTGAATCCACCCTACCCCCCTTCGAATTTGTCATCGAAAACCCACTTGGTGAAATTCGGAAAATCCAGACTAAACCCATAGCCATCCAAGTCCTATCAGTCGGTGTGGATGGAGACACCCAGCTCCGCGATATAGCCCCCGACGAACCAGAGTCATTGCTTCCTATTAGTTCTAAGAAAATTATTACCGGACTTGTCGTGGCGTTGGTATTGGCATCCGGCGGCATTCTAATTTTTATCAAAACTCGCCCATCCTCAGATGTGTTTCCTACGAAGGACTTAGATGATTTCCTAGCACTAGGTGGATGTTCAAGTGAGCAAATCCTTGATCAAATAGAAAAGTTTTTTTGCAAGGCGTATTCAGAACAAACTAGGCTCACCAAACCATGTGCTAATTTCGACAGCCTTTCTAGATTTATTCCGCCTTCACCGCGTGAGTTGTCAGACCTAATAGCAAAATACGAGTCAGCGCAATACAGCAAGAAAACCCTCACGAAAGACGAGATAAGTGAGCTCTACCAGCAGTTCACAAAGCTCCTCTGCGCGATTTCTAGACAGGTGGATCGGCCATGATTTTCTCAGTACCTTCAGCATTCTATCTGCTATTACTCCTTCCGGTCTTGTGGCTCCACCAACGCCGCCAGAGGCGCGCAGACGCTATTGCCTATTCTTCGCTCGCACTCTTTGAGGGAGCCCACACGACTTGGCGCCAGCGGCTACTTTTCATCCCCCCTCTCTGTCTTTACCTAGCCCTGGTGTGCCTCATCACCTGCCTCGCTAGACCCCAGATAGAGACCACTGATTCACGGGAAGATCGCGAAGGAATCTCTATCCAATTGTTGGTCGATGTCTCTAGCAGCATGGACATGGATATCCACACTGAGGAGGGTCCCATGACTCGAATGGAGGTGGCTAAAATAGTGATGGAGAAATTTGTCGCTGGCGATGGTAAGGAACTCACTGGCCGGCCCGACGACATGATAGGCATCATTTCCTTCGCCAGATACTCGGATAATGTCTGCCCGATGACACTCGGCCACGGCGCGCTAGTCTATATGGTCCGTGAGCTGTCGATCAATGACAGACCAAACGAAGATGGCACTGCCTACGGTGATGCCACAGCACTCGCAGCAGCGCAACTCAAGGCACATGAAGACCGCGAAGGGGTTCCAAAAAGTAAGGTCATCCTCCTGCTCACCGACGGTGAAAATAACTGCGGGACACAAATGCCCATGCAGGCAGCATCGATGGCTAAAGAATGGGGAATCCGCCTCTACACCATTAGCCTACAAAGCTCTAGCCCGTCACGCCTAGTCACCACCAAGGAAGGGAAATTTTTCCGTCCACAAACGCTCTCTGAGTCCGATCAAATACTCGAAAAAATGGCTCTCTCTACGGGTGGCGTTTACCGAACTGCCCACGATCTAGATTCGTTGCAGTCCGTCTATCAAGAAATCAACACACTTGAGAAAACTAAACTGAAGGAGATCGAATTCTCAGATCTTGATGAAGCGTTTAGTTTCTTTGCTCTCGCCGCTCTGAGCTTTCTGCTACTCCGCTATATTCTAAATGCCACCCTCCTTCGCATCTCTCCCTAACAAGCTATGAGCGATATAATTTTCCACCGACCCATGATGCTGTGGCTGCTGCTCCTCGTACCAGTTTTCACTATGATATTTCGCGTGCGCCTCGTGCGCCAGCGGCGTGACGTGCAGGGCTTTGGCGTAGGGACCCGACGTTCAGAAAATATTTCGATGGAGCCCTGGAGGCTGGCTCTCCTCGTACTCTCCACTGTCACGATCATCCTCGCTCTCACACGCCCCGCGATCAACCCCCACCCGGAGCGGATTACCCGAGACGGTCGCGACGTGGTCTTCATGCTGGATGTATCAAAGAGCATGCTGGCTGAGGATCGGCTCCCTAACAGGCTAGCTTCAGCCAAAGCATCCATCGCCCAATGCGTAGAATCGCTTGATGACCATCGAGTAGGCTTGGTCGTTTTCGCAGGTTCCTCGTCGATCGTCTGCCCGCTGACTATGGACACCGACTTCTTTCTTGAAGCACTCGAGAAGACTGGCCCTGACAGCGTGGCACACGGTGGCACGCGGATTGGAGATGCCCTGCTAAAGGCATGCGATAAGCTTTTCTCGGATTCCAAACACGGCTACCGCGATATTGTTTTGCTCAGTGATGGGGGCGACCAAAGTGAGGGCGTCGACTCGGCAGTCAAGCAACTCAATGACAAACAGGTGCGCCTGCTCGCAATTGGAATAGGCGACGAGAAAGTAGGCGCACGTATCCCTGTGGCGAATGGCTCGTCAGACTATTTATTCTATAAAAACCAAGAAGTCTGGTCTAAGCTCGACGGAGCACTACTCAGCAATCTCGTCAATGGCTGTAATGAGGCAGCTTACATCCCGGTAGGAACCAGACAAATGGCGCTTGATCAGATCTATCAACGTCTCAGTAGCCAAGGTGGGACTCAGCAGCTCGCAGGAGAAAGCGTGATTGATTACGATGAGATTTTCCATTGTTTCATCGCCTTCGGTTTATTTTTCCTACTCCTCATGGCGCTTATCCCCCACACTCTCAAACGCCCACGGACACAGGTTGCCACAGTCATCTCTAGTCTCGCAATTATCATGCTGATCGCCCCTCAGAGCATTGCATCAGAAAAGGCCCAAACATACTACCTCCAAGGTAATGCTGAATACCGTGATGGTGCCTACAACGATGCTGCCCTCAACTTTGAAAATGCATTACTAGAAGAACCTCCCGCTAAGCTTGTTAGAGATATAACCTATAACCTGGGAAATACCTACTTTATGGCATCTAAAACTGTTGAAACCAGCTATGCCTCGTTGGCACTGGTTGAGCAAAGTATCGCCAAATACCGCCTAGTCCTGTTACTCGACCGCAACGATCAAGATGCAGCCATCAACAACGAGATCGCTCGGATCGAGAGAAAGAAGCTCCAACAAAGCATCAAAGAACAAAAGCAACAGCAGGCAGACATGCGAGAAGCACTAGAGAAAATTCGTGAAAATCTCATCACACTCATAACCCAACAAGCAGACAACCTACCTAAGTTAGAAGAAGTAACGGTAGCTCCAGCACAGTGGGATGTGCGCCAAAAAATAGTAGCCACTGAGACTAAAGAAGTGAGCACTCTGATAGAAAAATACAACGAAACCTATTTTGAAGGAATACCTGCAGAAATCACTCCGCTCAAAGACACCCGAGCTCACGTCGCTGTAGCCGAGGTAAAACAAGAACTCGGCCTGATCCAGCATCTAGCTGAATGGGACGCAGCACTGGCAAATGGCCACGAGTCACTGCATGCTCTCCAGCAGGCTTTATTAGCCCTGCCGCAGGATCCTAAAGGATCTGGAGACCCATCCGAGGATGGGCAAGATGGCGAAGATGGGGACACCTCAGACAGCAGCGAAGATGAGGGAGAAGGTGAAGAAGGCGAAAGCAACGGTGGGGAAGAAGCTGAAATGGATGTCTCAGAAGCCACTAAAATGGACCTCGACTCCATCGACCTCCCACCACCTAGTAATTCACCTGAAGAAATTATCCGTATGAGCCAAGAAATGCAGCAAGCCAGACAAGCTGCCGGCTCGAAGAAAAAAGGAACCCCAGTTGAAAAAGATTGGTAACTTATGAAGTTTTTCAAAATAACGCTTATTCTCACGCTCATTTCATCTGCTCTAGCAGAAGTGAAAATGCATAGCTCTATCGATGATAAATCATTCTACGTTGGTGAGGCCTTCATCTACGAGATCCTCATAGATGGGGCAAAGAAGGTCATTCCTGACGAGGTTCCTGAGTCCGACCAACTCCACATAAAATTTCTTGAGATGACTCAGGGAAGAGAAGGATCACCAACCAGTGTGGCTCTAAGGTACAAACTCATCCCCACTCAGCCAGGCTACCTGCCTCTGCCTATCTTCACGCTAGATGCCGATGGTGAGACACTGATGACCGAGGAAGAACAATCGATCAAGGTAGGCAAGCCAAAGTCGCTTCCAGGCCTGACACTCACCAGAGAAATACCCGACACTCCAGTCTATGTTGGGCAGCCCTTCCACGTCTATTATAGGTGGCAAACACCGATACCTCTCATAGGTTTCAGAGCGATTGATTTCACCCTTCCGCTCTTCCATTCTTACCAGTTCAGTGTGCGCAACCCTCACGCTTGGATCGATGGTGATGATAAATCGGCAATTGGTCTGCCAGTTTCTAACAACCGAATTGTAGCCCGTCATAGTTTTACGGAAAAGGCAGGACTCTTCTTCAACTATGTCTCCTTCACAAAGATCATCATACCCAAAACCGTCGGTGAGCAGACACTCAGCCCAGCAACCCTCTTGGCATCTTACGTCGATCCACCAGACCACAAAAAGCGGATTAAAGGATGGAAAACGAACTACCCTAGTTACTTTAACAACAACTTCTTCGACACACCAGAAGGCGAGGCGTACAAGCAATACTTCGTCAGCTCCCCCACCCAAAAAATCCAAGTACTTCCTTTGCCAGTAGCCGGAAAACCATATGATTTCGCAGGCCAGATTGGCAAGCGATCCATCAGCGTGACGGCAAGTCCTAAGGTCACTGCCGTCGGTGACCCGATCACACTCACCATCGTCGTCGACGAATGCAATTTTCCCGAAGTTCTAGAGCTTCCAGATCTAGACAAACAACTGGTTTTCAACAGGCAGTTCGCCATCGCCTCCAAGCAATCTCGCGGGAGAATTGAAGGAAAGAAAGTCACCTACATCCGCACCATCCGCCCTCGCGTACAAGACATCTCCGCTATCCCAGGAATCCGCCTGCCTTACTTTGACCCAGTTACCCAGTCCTATCGAGTCGCTGAATCTCAGCCGATCCCCATCACGGTCAAAGCCGCAGAAGTGGCCACCGCCTATGATGCACAAATCAGTGGGGCCGGCCCGATACGAAATCAGTTAGAAGCGAACAATCAGGGAATTAAATCCAATATCAACTCGCTTGATGCGCTCGTGGGATCGGCACAATCAAAGGCTACTTTCTGGATACTCAGCCTGCTACTCCCCCCCCTTGGGTTTGTCTGCTTTTTCTTCGCCACCAAGAACCAACGGCTGGCTCTAAAGAATCCAACCAAAGCACGTGCAAAAAAAGCATACTCGCACTTTGTTAAAAATATTGCTTCCGCGAAACACCTAAGCAATGAAGGCCAACTAGACCAGGTCAATCATGCTGTGAGAACCTACTTTGCAGATAAACTCGACCTCACAGCGGGGGCTCATACCTACTCCGATCTAGCGATGTACCTCAAAAAAAACATCAATAAGTCCGAACTCGAAGAACTAGAATCGATCTACCAATCCTGTGAATCTCCACACTACAGCGGGCGAAGTGAATCAGCCAATGATCCTGAATTTTTGACCACGGCAAAAGCCCTCATTACAACCATTGAGAAAGCACTCAAAGCATGAAACGTATCAGCACCTTTCTCCTCTACTCCTCCGTTCTGATCTGGCTCAACACTCAGATTAGCCTCGCTAACGACTCCATTGTTGGAAAAAGCATGGACTCCATTTTTGCGGATGCCAATCAACAATTCGACCAAGCCAATAGCTCAGCAATGCGAGCTCCAGCCGAGGCGCAAGAACTCTACCAGCAGGCAATCCTCAAGTACCAATACATCACTGAGTACAGCCAAGACCCATCCGCAGCACTCTACATCAATTTAGGTAACGCCTACTTTCTAGCAGGAGAACACGGCCATGCTGTGCTCAACTACCAGCAAGCACTCCGCCTAGACCCGACCCAGACCGATGCTCTGCATAACCTCCACTACCTCCGCAGTATCACTGTGGATGAACTCGCCGTCAGCCGCAGCCAGCGCCTCACTACGACATTGCTATTCTGGCACCGCTGGCCGGCTACCATACGGATTACGCTGTTAGCTTTATCTAACATCGTATTCTGGGGATTCCTCGCTCAGCTACTCTACAAGCGGAAGAAATGGTATTGGGTGACACTCGCCAGCAGTGGAGCTTTCGCCGTCATCTTTAGCCTTTCGCTCTGGGTCAGCCATCGAGGATACGACCAATCTACTGATGCAGTCGTCGTCGCCCGTGAAGTAGTCGCACGCCAAGGTAATGGCTACATCTACGACAACGCATTCACCTCACCACTCCACGCCGGCACGGAGTTCGCCATCCTGGAATCACGAGGTGTGTGGCTCCACGCACGCCTGCTCAACGGCAAGACCTGCTGGCTCCCAGCTAAGAGCAGCCTGCTGGTGCAGCAGTAAGCTCAAATCGAGTTTTCTAACGCGAAACACGGAAAAAAACGAAATGTTAGAGATGCTAGTACGATGAAACACCTCTACTACTAATCGCACGAATTCTGATCGGTTAATGAAACGATTCTACCGCGAAAAAGACGAAAGGAATTAAAGTCCAGCACCAGGTAAAAAATCTAACAGGAAACCCTAAATCCTAATTCGCTCGCAGCGACTAAAATTAGGAATCTGCAGGAACCTTGTAGTACTC
>JBLHPP010000065.1:0-10469 GCA_047624385.1 Crocinitomicaceae bacterium | reverse complement strand
CCCCAATTCCCTCAATTCCCTCAATTCCCTCAATTCCCTCAATTCCCTCAATTCCCTCAATTCCCTCATTCATCTAGATTCCAGGCTCCTCGCTCCCTTTTTACATGGTCCTCCTAGCCTCGAATCAGCCCCCACCTTTGTGCACCTGAGTAGTTTTTGCCACTTGTTGTAGGGGGGGGCGTTAAAATCCTGTCTGCACCTACATCACGAAGCTGACGAGGTCGAAGCCCTCATGGCCGAGCAAGAGTGATGTAAATTAGGCTCTTACGCCATCATCTACCATCAAATCTAGCAGCATCGAATGATGTGTTAAATGTGGGTCCTCGTGAAGCAGAGTATCAGCGAGTCTTCTAGCTTCCCGCACTAAGTCAACATCTGCTAGATATTCTATAAATTTTAGATCTGCTAGACCACTCTGCTGAGTTCCTAGCACATCGCCTGGACCACGTAGGCGAAGGTCGGCTTCAGCAATCTTGAAGCCATCATCGGTATCTACTAATTCTTGAAGTTTTTCCAGTGCTTCGGATTTTTTCCCATCAGTTACTAGAATACAGTAACTCTTGTGCTCTCCGCGGCCGATACGGCCTCTAAGTTGGTGCAACTGAGATAGGCCGAAGCGCTCGGCATTGTAGATAACCATTAGGTTGGCATTCGGTACGTCCACTCCAACCTCAATCACTGTCGTAGCTACTAACGCATCAGTTTTTCCATCGCGAAATTCCGCCATTACCGATTCTTTTTCCTCAGAGCTGATCTTCCCATGAAGTAGAGCTACTTGGTATTTACTGAGGCGTGCTTTCCATTTCTCGAATTCTACTGTTGCCGATCCAACTTTAAGCGTCTCACTCTCTTCGACTAAAGGATAGACGAGGTAAGCTTGGCGGCCTTGATCTAGCTGCTGCTTCACAAACTTAGTCACATCGCTGACCTTCGCCTTTGGCCGCAACGCTGTGACCACCTTTCCTCTACCTGAGGGACGTTCGTCTAAAACAGAAACATCTAAATCCCCGTATATAGTGAGTGTTAGAGTACGCGGTATAGGAGTTGCAGTCATCACTAATACGTCAGGCATAACACCTTGCTTAATTAGCCTACTCCGCTGTTCGACTCCGAACTTGTGTTGCTCATCAATAATCACGAGCCCTAGGTCATCAAAGGCACCTTGATCGTAAAGTAAGGCATGCGTGCCTATCAATAATTGGACTCGTCCTGATCCTCCTTGCTCTTCTTTTTTAGCGGAGGTTCGTAGACCTACCCTTACATCTAGGGGCTCTAACCATTTACAGAATGTTAAAAAGTGCTGCTCAGCTAGGATTTGAGTGGGCGCCATCAAGGCAACTTGTGCGCCACTTTCGATCGCCAATAAAGCGGCACACATAGCCACAAATGTTTTACCAGATCCGACATCACCCTGGAGCATTCTATGCATCGGTCGCGGTCGTCTCATATCGCCTACTATTTCCTTGACCGAACGCTTTTGAGCCTCTGTTAGATCAAATGGTAGACTCTCGTAAAACGCCTTCAACAAACTCGTTTTTTTACCTAATTCCCTACCGCGTTGGGAATCATACCGGCTCTTTCTCCACGCCACATTCAGCTGAAGTATAAAGAATTCTTCCAGAGCAAAGAAGCGCCTTGCTGCACCTGCTTGAGCCACCTCTTCAGGAAAGTGGACTTCACGATAAGCATCGATTCGAGGGTAATTTTCATCAACTCTGTAAACTTCAAGTAAACTCTCAGGGTCTACATCCCTACGGAATCCATAGGTAATCTCGCGTAACCGGCGCTGAGGTATTCCAGCTATATTTTTATAAATGGGAACAATTCTATCCACATGCACACTCTCATCCACCATGTCATTGATGATCTCGAAATCGGGATGGTCTATGACTAGCTTTCCCGCTGTCTCCTTCGGCTTACCATAGAAAATCAACTCATGCCCGACCGCCAGCATTTTAGAAATGTAGGGCATATTAAACCACCGTAGGACAATCGTGTTGCCTGAGAATCCATCATCAGTGCCCACGACGACCTCATGGATCCCTTTGCGCCCGCCAAAACCTTTTCGCTGACAATCCACCACCACGCCGCGGAGACACATTGATTGGCCAGTAGCTTGTGCAGGAAATGCTGCGAACTGCCGACGGTCTTCATAACGCTTCGGCAGGTGGTCTAAAACCTGCTGTACTGTCGTTATTTGGGCAGTAGAGAAGGCTATAATTTCCTTCGCCGTGAGAAAGCCTAACTCGGTAAGTTCTGCTGACGCAATGAGCCCCATAACCCTATCCCGAGTGAGATGCTCGCACATCTTGGATTACCATTTGTAGGCACGTGCGGCCTCTAAAAGTATTACGATCAATCGTGAAAGCCACATCCCAAGGAGGATCAGGCAAAGTACGCTCACCACCACCAAAGAAAATAGCATCGTGCTCAGAGATCCCCTGACGTAAAAACAACTTGAGGTGTTTATTTTTTAAATGCCTAGGAGCCTCTGTAAGCCATACATCACGGCTCATGAATACTGGCTGTGGATTCTGGCTACCAAACGGCTGTAACAGGTCGTAGCTGTCCATGAATTCGAGCGAAAGCACACCGAAATCAATTTCTGAATCGATATTCATTCTCGGAGCTCTTTGCTCCTTGCTGGCAGTCTCTAACACGTACTCTGAAAAATGCTTTCGGAAGTCATCTAACTTCTCTTCGCGGATGCTCAGACCAGCTGCCATATCATGTCCACCTCCTGAGATTAAATCATCTGGACATGCCTGAATGGCGCCCACCAGAGAAATCCCCTCAACACTACGGCCACTTCCTTTACCTAGGCCGTCATCATCTACCGAGATGATAAAAGTTGGCTTATAGAACTGACGCATCAAGCGTGATGCCACAATCCCCACCACCCCTGGGTGCCAATTACGCGATCCCAAGACAATCACAGGGTCGTTGACTGGATCACATTGTTCATGGACCATCTTCATGGCCTCCTCGCGTATCTGCTTTTCATGCGCTTGGCGCTGGCAGTTGTATTCATCTAACAATGATGCAATCTTATGCGCTGCTGCTAGATCTTTTTCGACAAGAAGAGCAAGAGCATCTTCGGGGCGATCCATCCGCCCAGCAGCATTGATCCGAGGTCCGATCCGGAAGCCCACATCCATGCTGCTCACATTGTTAGTGAGCCCTGCCACTTCCTGCAGAGCTTGAAGTCCCGCGTTACTAGTTTGCGGAAGGCGCTTGAGCCCATGACGAACGAGCAAACGATTCTCTTTCACCAGAGGCACAATATCTGCCACTGTCGCCACAGCCACCATATCAATATAATCTTTAAGGTCGAAGCCATCAACTTTCCGGCGCTTCAGCAAAGCATGGGCTAATTTAAAAACCACACCAGCAGCACAGAGATAGTGAAAGTCATTGCCTAGCTTAGGGTTCACCACTGCAATACAATCTGGACAACCACGCACTGACATTTCGTGGTGATCCACCACGATCACATCGATCCCAAGTTCGCCGAGTCGGTCGATCTCATCTATCGATGCGGTGCCGCAGTCCACGGTAACTACAAGGTCTGGCTTGCCGTTTTGCGCTAGTAAATTGTCGATAGCCACATCACTGAGGCCATATCCTTCTCCACCACGTTTTGGGATAAATATCCCTCCGGAGACACCGTATGCATCTAGCGTGGTGCGCATCAATGCGACAGATGTCACTCCATCCACATCATAATCGCCATAGACGATGACGTGTTCCTTTTTGTCGACTGCTTGAAAAATGCGTTCAACTGCCGATTCCATGTTAGGCAGCAAAAATGGATCACTCAGATCCTTAAGACGCGGGTTAAGGAAAGCTTCGATATTCTCTTTTCCTGAGACACCTCTTTGGCCTAGCAACTTCAAAAGGATGCTAGGCACTCCTTCGATATTTACTTCGCTATTCGGCGGCTCTTTTTTCAAAATCCATTGTCTAGGCTCCTCTCGCATCTATAGTGTCAAACTAGCCCTGCATCCACAACTCGACAAGAATTCTTTCAGATTTACGTAAGAGATGTGACTTGGCCCTTAAACAAGAGCGATTTTATTTATCTATTCATTACGCAAGTCGCCCAACATATAGCCGCAAAAAAGCCCGAAACCTTCTAGGCTCGGGCTTTTTGATTGAATGCTTGCTAGGTCTTAGCTTTTGACCACTTCTTCACAGCGAGCACAGAGGCAGCTCTCTAGGAGTGGTTCGTAGCGGCGGCATCGTGGACACATGGTGTATTCTGTTGCGCTGGCATCAGCTATAAGGGCGTCGCCGGTCTGTACCTTGAGGTCAGCTAGGATAAAGAACTCTGTCGCGAACTCACGATCGTTGAGTTGCTCTAGGGCCACGAAGTCAGCGGGAACTGTAACGAGCACTGAGGCTTCGTTATTCTTGTTGAAGTCCTTTGCCTGCACCTTTTCTTCGATAGCGGTCTGGATGACGCTACGGGCATCGAGAAGAGCTACCACCTTAGTTGAGATTTCTGATGGAGCCCACTCCGCTTTCGCTTCAGGGAAATCTTGTTCGTGCACTGAGCCTGCGAAACCAGCGTGCTCCCATGCTTCATCAGCAGTGTAGGCGATGACTGGAGCTAGAAGCTTTGTCAGCGAGGTGAATACCTCATGCATCACTGTCTGAGTCGCACGGCGGCGGAGACTTTCCTCAGAGTCGCAGTACATGCGATCCTTGGTGATATCCACGTAGATAGCGGAAAGGTCGGTCGCACAGAACTGATTGATCTGGTTGAAAACCTTACGGAATTCAAATGCTTCGTAGGCTGCACGGCATTCGACGATCACTTCGTGAAGACGCTCGAGCACCCATTGATCGAGAATTGGCATATCAGCTTTCGCTACAGCATTGGTCTCGGGATTGAATCCGTCCATGTTTCCTAGGAGGATACGAAGTGTGTTGCGGAGACGGCGATAGGGTTCCGCAATCTGCTTGAAGAGGTCTTCACCAAAGGGAACTTCAGTCTGCCAATCTACGCTAGAAACCCAAAGACGAACGATATCCGCTCCGTATTTATTGTAGTAGTAGGCAGCATCGATTGGCTTACCGCTCTTTTCCGCTTCTGACTTAGAAAGCTTAGTGGATTCACCATTGGTTTTGCCCGCTTTCTTTGCTTTGAGCTTATCCTGGTCCACCACGAAGCCGTGTGTCATTACCGTCTTGTAAGGAGCAGCATCGCGCAGCCCGACGGACAGCATGAGTGATGACTGGAACCAGCCACGGTGCTGGTCTGTCGCTTCGAGGTAGAGGTCGGCAGGGCCTTCGAGCTCAGGGCGACGTTCAACTACGGCCTTGTGTGAAGAACCTGAGTCGATCCACACATCGAGCGTGTCACGGCATTTCGTGTAGCCAGCTGGGAGGCCGAGGCGCTCGCAGAGTTGCTCGTCTGTGAGTTCGAACCAGATATTTGATCCTTCTTTTTCGATGAGGTCAGCAATCTTTTCAGCTGTTTGCTCACAGATCACAGCCTTGCCTTCGGTATCGAAGAACACAGGGACTGGAACTCCCCAAGTACGTTGACGAGAAACACACCAGTCTGGGCGAGCTTCTACGGTTCCGTAGATGCGGTTGCGACCCCACTTAGGTAGCCAGTTGACCTTATCGATTTCTTCGAGAGCTTTCTCGCGAATTCCTTCGAGCGAGATGAAGAATTGCTCCACCGCGCGGAAAATGATCGGCGTCTTAGATCTCCAACAATGTGGGTAGCTGTGGTAGTAATTTTCTTTTCCTAGGAGGAGGCCTGCAGCTGCGAGAATCTTGATGATTGGCACGTTACAATCAAAGACGTGTTCGCCAACGAGATCTGGGAGGCCACATTCGTCAGTGTATTTACCTTCGTCGTCGACAGGTGAGAGAACTCCTAAACCATTTAGCTGACCAACAGCGTAGTCATCTGCTCCATGACCAGGAGCAATATGTACCGCACCTGAGCCAGAATCAGTGGTGACGAAGTTAGCTAGGATCAACTTGGAGGTACGATCGAGGAACGGGTGCTGAGCTTCGAGACCTGCGAACTCTGAACCTTTGACTTCTTGGTGAGTTTCTTTGAGAGCGAAGCCAGTCTTCTCTTCGATTGCTTCGAGAAGATCTTTAGCGATGATTAGATTCTTGGTGATCAACTCTCCGGCGTGGTTCACCTTTTCAAACTTACCAACCATGTAGTCGATGCGCTCGTGTACTGCCAAAGCCAGGTTTGCTGGGAGTGTCCACGGAGTCGTCGTCCAGATAACCATGGAAACATCTTTACCGAACTTGTCGGAATTCAGAGGGAACTCGACGTAAAGTGAGATCGACTTCTTATCCATGTACTCGACTTCAGCTTCGGCGAGTGCAGTCTGGGCACCATAGGACCACTGAACGGGCTTCTTGGATTGGTAGACATTACCACGCTTGATCAGCGCAGAAAATGTACGGACGATGTCAGCTTCATAAGCTGAGTCCATAGTTAGGTATGGATTATCCCAGTCACCAAAAACCCCGAGACGACGGAATGACGCCTTCTGGGTTTCGATCCAGCCAGTTGCGAAATCCACACAACGACGGCGGATTTCAGCAGGCTCTAGATCCCGTGCATTTTGGCAAACTTTGAATTCGATTGGAAGTCCGTGACAGTCCCAACCAGGAATCATTGGAGTCTCGAAGCCTGCCATCGTTTTAGATTTAAGTACCAGATCCTTAAGCACTTTGTTCAGCGCTGTTCCCATGTGCACATCACCATTGGCAAAAGGAGGGCCATCGTGCAAAATATAGCGCGGAGCATTTTGATCAATACGGCGCTTCTGAATTCGCTGGTACAGATCGTTAGATTCCCATTGATCGAGTCGCTGAGGCTCGCGCTTCACCAAATCCCCACGCATTGGGAATGAAGTTTGTGGCAGACTCAGGCTATCTTTGTAGTTTTGGGCGTCCTTGCTCATAGATAAAGTAAAATTCGGCGGACGCTAGCTAGCAATAGCCTGAGGGTCAATCGCGCATTCTGCTAAAGTGATCACAAGAAAGAGCTAAACCCAAGACACAACAACCACGACACCGAGCTAGGCTATGGCCATTAAGAATTTTGGCTCGGGGTAGAGTGTCAGTGATTACTTACCCTCGGACGCAGGTGTCGACGGCTGGCCGACATCAGGACTCGCCTCTAGCAGACCCTTTGGTAAGCCTTCGGTGACCTCTTGAGCATCTTTAGGCACACGGACGCGAGTGATTCCTGCGGCCAAATCCCCTTTTTTAACACGCACCATCATTTCTTCAGCAGTTTGCTGAGATTTGGCCCCGGGAAGATCACCTTCTTTCATAGTGAATTCTCCTTCAACTTTAATGGTGTATTTGCTAAAAACTGATTCTAGCGATTCGGCGGATTGATCACCTTTAAGCTCTTCCACCTCTTTACCGTTAAGGAAAAACTTAAGCACAGGAATCTTATCTATTTGGTACTCATTCATTGCCATCATTGCAGCTTCACCAGGCTTCCCAACATTGACTTTCATAATCGCGGAATGCTCGGCGTACTTCTTTGCCATAGCATCCAGCTTTGGG
The DNA here is from genome assembly GCA_047624385.1 of Crocinitomicaceae bacterium. GTDB lineage: Bacteria > Verrucomicrobiota > Verrucomicrobiia > Verrucomicrobiales > Akkermansiaceae > Rubritalea. The sequence goes on along the minus strand of JBLHPP010000065.1, from coordinate 2,903 downwards.
CTCAATGCCTGGCAAGTTCCGCATGTTGGGCTATAGAAATCCAGTACGACGAGCACATTGGGCTCAGCCAGCCAAAGCTTCACATCTGAAGCTGAAGCATCGTGTACCTGGCTGATCCCTTGACGGCGTTCAGTTGGCAGGCTTTCGCCCACCACACCAGACACCACTGATTCCAATTTATCGCAAGAGACCACACCAATTAGGCAGATAAGTCCGAGACTGTGAGATAAGGCATTTTTCCACATAGCACATACCACATAGCCCAGATTGCCGCCGTCCACAACTTTAATTCAAAATCGAAACCCTCAAATAATGGATCACATCGCTACCTATTACCCTCTTCACAATTATACTGGATCGATAGTGGTGTTCTAATTCTTTGCTCTACTAGTCGCACGAAATGGCACCAAAGAAATGAGCTCGAGGTCTTACGACCTCGAGCTCTACTTGAAATTTAGTTACGCTATGTTTACTTCACTGCAAGCGACGGCTTGAACTTAGTAATCTTTCTCACAAGAGTACGTATCTCACGCTCGAGCTCAGAAACCTTCGTCTTAGACAGATCAACCTTCGTCGAAATAGCATTCTCAATCAGAGTGTAACGCTCAGAAAGCACGGAGGAAAGCGCCTCGAAACCCTCTTCAGCAATCTTGCGCTTAGGACAAGATTCATCCGCTTTATCGATGCCTGCCTTCACTCGCTTTTTCTCTAGAAGTCTCTGGGCTTCACGCACCTCAGCGAGGATGATTTTCTCATCTGGAACGCGGCGGAGGTTGCTAGTAAGGCCCATTTTAGAAAGGAGCCAGATCGCCCACTTAGTTGGATCAAACTGCCAAGACTTCACACCATTACGGTAGTCATGTTGGAATGCGTGGTGGTAGTTGTGGTATCCCTCACCGCAAGTAAAGAGAGCCATAATAGCTGAATCACGGGCAGTATTTCCTGAGTTGTATGGGCGCGTCCCTAGCGTGTGACATGCTGAGTTAATAAAAAACGTGCAGTGCTGCACAATCACGATGCGGAGGAATCCAGTCAATAGAAGACAACCTAGAAAGCCTCGTGTGCCGTCGAGCCAAAGACCAAAAAGTGAAGGGATAACGATACCCGCAACGAAGCCAATAAGGTGGACCCACTTATCCTGCCACATCACTAGCTTATCCTTTTTAAGGTCGTTCACATTATTCATCAATGGCATTGGATCGAGCTTGAAAAGCAACCAACCAACATGCGCATAAAAGAATCCACGGGAAATGTCATATGGATCTCCATCGTGATCCACGTGCTTGTGGTGGTGACGGTGATCGGATGCCCAGCTAAGGCATGAGTTCTCATAAGCAGCGGCGCCCATAACCAGCGTCGCGAATTTCACAGGCCACTTCGCCTTGAAGGAGAGGTGAGAGAATAAGCGATGGTAGCCTAGCGTGATACTCATAATCGTAGCCGAACAAAAGAACAGGCAAAGCGCGATTTGGAAGATCAGCAGGCCAAGAGGCATATCGCCTCCGTACTTCATGAAGTACAGAGGTGAGCCTACTAGAGCTACAATGGTCGTAACCATAATGAAGGTACTGGTCTTCCAGTTGACACGGTGGAATGGGAAGTCTTTAAACATAATAATAATTTCTATAACTGTATTGATGGTCTGTCACTTGGGAAGCCACGCTCCGCAGTCCAGACCACTGGACGTAACCCTAGATTCTGAGAATTGCCAACAAAAACCAACTTACTCCACTACTTTGCCATGATATGCGCAAGAAATATCATAGATTGGGGAACTCAATAATGCTGGAATATTCAGTACCTCTGGGAATCCTAGCTCGTTTAGAAGAATACGTAACAAAACTAAAGTAATTCTCAATTTTCCAAGAAAAAAACCAATTTCACGCTATGAAATACAAATTCACGTTCATTTTGGGCCATCCGACACCAAAAAAATCACTATCTGGCATTCTCCCAAGACCTAACCTCGATCGCATTTCCAGCAGCAGCAGCCTCAGCCTGCTTCTTGTTTTTGCCCTTACCACTAGCCAGTATAATTCTATTCCAGTGCACTTCGACCACAAAATACTTTTCATGGTCAGGTCCCTCCTCGCTTACTACCTTGTAAACTGGGCTTTCAGGTAAAATAGCTTGGAGCGTCTCTTGCAGGCGTCCTTTTGGGTTCTCCTCCTCTGGCTTTTCAGAAATCTTATCAATCTCTTCTTTAGCTACCTTGAGCACAACATCGCATGCCGCCTCAAACCCTCCATCTAAATACAGAGCACCGAGCAATGCTTCAAAGGCATCAGCGAGTGTTGACGCGCGCTCACGACCACCACTCGCTTCTTCACCACGGCCGAGCAAAACATAGCCGCCTAGATCAATACTAATCGCTAAATTATGTAAGGCCTCTTTTGACACGAGTCGAGCGCGCATCTTTGTAAGATCGCCTTCAGAGAACCCAGGAAATAGGTGGTACAGGTGGGCCGTAAGAGCCAACTGCAAAACAGCATCCCCCAAAAACTCGAGGCGTTGGTTATCAAAATGCGGGCGCTGCGTTTCATACGCCAAACTTGGGTGCGTCAACGCCTCAGCTAATAATAGCGAGTTACGAAATTTGTATCCTAAAAGTTCTTCGAGTGAATCCATCCTATAAAATCGAGTAGAGGTTAGACATTGAGAGTGATTCCCCCGCATCAAGCAAGATAAAATCTTAGCCCGAGCACAAAAAAGGGTTCTTCACGGAAGTGGGTTTTATAGCTCTTTACGTGTTGAGATGTTTGGGAGGTCGTAAATCTTCAGATGTAGGTAGGCTTCATCTCTGTATCCGTATGCCTGTCTGGTGAGCCATCCAATCTTGTTGTTGAAGCCTTCTTGACTGGCATTGGTGAGTCGATGATGTTTCCAAAACCCAAGTAACCCTT
>JBLHPP010000064.1:0-10471 GCA_047624385.1 Crocinitomicaceae bacterium | reverse complement strand
CATTTAGCCACGGTGAAAGATGTGGGTGAGTTGGTGAACCAAGTGCCTCTGAGTAGACGAAACCTCGAACAGCGAGTCCAAGCGAGTATAGGAATGAGTCTATGGAGTATGGTGCTCTCGAAGAGAGTAGCTCATGCTAGAGAGTTATTAAGCGAGAGAAATAGCATAGTAGAAGAGGTCTCAAGAAATTGCGGGTTCGCTAGTGTGAGGCGATTTTCTGAAGTTTTCAAAAAATGTGCTGGCGTCAGCCCTAGGGATTTTAAAAAGCACGCAAGCCGGACTCAGTGACCAATGACAAAGCGTTCGAGCACCATGACTGAGGATAAACGCTGATTTATCAAGAAAGCGCCCAGCACTCAATGCTTTCCGCGTAGCGCATTTCCCTAAAGCACTCAAAAAGAACATTTGTCTCTTTGGTTTTGCTAAGTGGTATTAGATCGTAGAAGATAAATTAGACTAAGGTTGTGATTGTTAGTCTTGGGCTTGGCGGTTGGAAACCGCCGCCACGGATTTTGATCTGCGAGTTACGTGTGCGGTATTCGCTCTATGATTCTGACGGGAGAGCCTTCAGGGGCGTAAGTCAGTTTTGATGTCGCTAATAGAGCCTTATCTAGCCCCTCCGTATCGGTGAAAACCCTATCGATGGTGGACCAAACAATATTGATTGTTTGGCGATGGATCATGTTATCTTGAATCAAAATGATTTCGTCTTTGCCGTAAATTGCTCCTCGGGGAATGGCGACCACGTTGTTGAGTGTGTTAGCCTGGATCGTAGCGGTGACAGGCTGGTTCATTCGTAATGGATGGTCGCGCGCCTGGCTCTGCCGGCCAAAGGGGTCTTCTACCCGAGCGACGACAAAGAGTTCGCGTGAATTTGGGTCGAGTTCACCTTCGATGCGGACGATTTCCGCCGACCATTTACGGTCGTCATAAGCATGAAGGGCGTCCTCTAGCACCACCGGAATATATTCAAAATTAATCTCATCGATGTCAATTTTTCCTAGCTGACGGGTGGAGAGTGGGAGTCGAACTTCTGCGTAGTCGGTGGCGTAAAGTTCACCGAGTTTGGTGCTTGATCCAACCGATTGGCCTAGGCCAATAAAACGTGATCGTATTCGTCCATCGTAGGGTGCACGGATTTTTGTGCGAGCTAGATTCCGCCGAGCTCGTTCTAGCGCTGCTTGTTGGGCTGCGACGTTTGCTTCAGCTTCTTTAAGTTGAGGTTTTCTAAGTACGAGGTCATTGGGTTTTTCATCGAAGCCAATATCTTGCCAGTTGCGTAGCGCCTGATCCGCGCGTGCCTTTTCCTGGGCGAGAGATGCTTCAGCTCTTGCTAGAGCTGCGGCGGCCGATGAAATCTGTGATTGGAAGTCACTTTGATCGAGTTCAACTAGAATCTCACCTTTTTCAACAAAAGAACCATTTTCAAAATTAGCAGCAATTTTAGCAACAATCCCAGTGACTTGAGGGTTGAGGGTGGTGATCGCTGTAGGCTTTACTATACCGTGGGAGGTGAGCTCGACTTTGAAATCCTCAGATTCAAGTTTGATGACATGCGTTTGCTGAGCATTTGCTAGGGCTCGCTCTTTGCGCTCGATTTTTGTAAGCTTTGCAGGCTTTTCTTTCTTACTGTCGTCCTTCGCAGTAGAAAAGTAGTTCCAGCCCCACGCACCGACTGCGAGGATAAGAATTGCTGGAATTATGCGAAGGATAAGTTTCATTTTGGTTATTACTGTAGACGTATTTAACGGGAGCGAAAGTAGATATATTTCATAGTATAACAAAGAATTGGCTCGTGGCTACTCGAACTAAAGAGATTAGAACAAGGCAGGTTATTCCATAAAAGTATTATTGAGGGTGACTCTGGCAGCTAGATAGAGTGGTGCACGAAAGGGTGTAAATATAGGCAAGGTGCTGTGATAGAGCGAATAGTTACCCACAATTGAGGAGCAACGAAGCCATGCGCTAGAAACCTTTCTAGCCCGCAGGATGCCTAAGTAATCAACCGGATATCTACTTGGGAATTACAATAAATATAACAATAATAGCGCTAATGGTAGATGCCGGAGGTGGCATTATGTCAATTTATTGATCCATTTGAATGCTTTTAGGATTGCGGGGATGTTGGACTTCGGATTAGTTCTCTAGTGAACGCTTCTACCACTAGTATTTCTATGACGACATCTGACATCCAATTTCCAGAGGCTAATGAGCTGACCAAGCATCTGTTTTCCACACTCAAGCGGCACCCCAAGCGGATTGTCTTTACTGAAGGTGAAGATGAGCGGGTGATCCGTGCAGCTGCTGAGTTAGTGAAAATGGAGATTATTGCACCTATTCTATTAGGTGACAAGAATAGGATCCGTGCTTTGGCCGCACAATTAGGCGTTTCTCTAAAGTGGGTCAATGTGATGGAACCTGCGCGTTCGGGCGACCTGGACCTATTCTGTAAACGTCTCGAAAAAATAGAGCGTTACCGTGGTCGAGAAATAGCGGATGCGCGTGAAATGATGGCCATGCCTCACAACTTTGCTGCGATGATGGTGCAATACGGTCATGTGGATGGGATGGTGTCAGGTAATCAGTCTAACCCAGCGTCGATTTATCGTTCCTTAATGAATTTCATAAAAAAGGATCCCAATGCTCCAAAGCTTTTTAGTGTGGTGGCAATGGTTGCACCTCATCTTGAGCACTTTGGCAGTGAGGGCATACTCTTTCTCACTGACTGTGGGGTGAATCCTGAACCTACGGTTGATGATCTAGCCGGATTTGCCGTGGAGACAGGAAAACTTGCCGAACATTTTATGGGGCACCCTCCAAGGGTTGCTATGCTAAGCCATTCTACACATGGGTCGATGCCTACTAAGTCTTCAAAACGCGTTGTCGCTGCCGCAGCTTTAGCGCGAGATAAAGCTATTAAACAACGACTTAATATTGAAATCGATGGAGAGGTGCAGGCCGACGTGGCTCTCGATCTAGCAGCTGCCGAAGTTAAGTTGAAAGATAAACGTGCTCAAAAGAGTGCTGATGTTTTGGTGTTTCCAAACCTCGATTCAGCGCATATAGCCTTCAAGTTGTTAGAGCATGTTGCAGGTGCGCAAGTTTACGGGCACCTGCTTTGCGGGCTCACTAGACCGGTTGCTCAGGTCCCTAAAACCGTGAGTGTAGAAAGCCTAATTGGCACAGCTGCTCTCGTCGGAGTGGAAGCTATCAAATTCCGCCAAATCTACCCCGACGGCGAGGTAGTCTAAAAGATGGTTGTTCGTATTTTACGCGTGCTTCTGGCTCTGATTTTTCTCATTTTCGGGGGGATGAAGATGTTGGATGCCCACGCATTTGTGGAGAATGTTGCAAACTTTCAGATTTCGCCCTTTGATAGTGCTCCATATGATATGTGGTTGGCCTATTTTCTCCCTCCGTTAGAAGTTCTGGTGGGAATATGTTTATTCACCACCTTTTGGCTTCGTGGAGCTTTAGTGATCAGTTTAGGGATGACTCTAGCCTTTTTGGTAGGTATAGCGTCTGTTTGGGCCAGAGGACTCAATATCGACTGCGGTTGCAGTGGGGGAACTGTCTCTCTTGGTGGTTATCCGACGCATATGACGGTCCTCGCTATCATGTTAGCCGCGATTATCTACCTTGTGATCGACACGATTTTCCCGAGTCAAAAATTGAAGGAATGATTCAGCTGAAGTTTTCATGCAATACTCTTGATCGTGAGCGTTAGAAAACTACGCTGTAGTCACTACACCTAGAGAATATTTATGGAAATTTGGAAGGCGATTATTGTTGGAATAGTGCAAGGCTTGGCAGAATTTTTGCCGGTCTCATCTAGTGGGCATATTGTGTTGACTCAGTACTTGTTAGGGATTCGAGTCGAAGGAGCGTCCCATCAGCCCGATCTTTCATTTGAGATAATTCTTCATTTAGGCACTTTGGTGAGTGTTTTATTGTTCTTTAGAAAGAGTTTATGGAAGTTGATTGAATCACTCTATACTAAGGAAATGAAGGCTGAGCGGATGAAAATTCTTTATCTCGGGATAGCGACTTTACCTGCAGTGGTTGCAGCGTTGTTGTTCAAAGATTTTTTCGATGCGGCGCCAGGGAATCCAGTCTTAGTTTCTGGTCTATTGATCGTCACCGGGTTCGTTCTTTTTATCCCACGATTCGTTAAAGGTGGTCAGAGTGAGGCAGGGCTCAAAGGAGCTGTGATGATGGGTATTGGACAAGCATTTGCCATTCTACCTGGAATATCACGCTCAGGCTCGACTATCGCAGCTGGCCTAGTGAGTGGAGTGAAGGCTGAAAAAGCAGCAGAATTTTCATTCCTGATGTCGATTCCAGCTATCGCTGGTGGGTTTGTTCTGACGATGAAGGATAAAATGGAGGAAACTGGTTCATTAGATTCAGCTTTGGCGGCTTGCTTCAACACCCCATACGTAGCCGGAGCAGCCGCGGCTGGAGTGGTTGGTTTGCTAGCTATCTATCTGGTTATGGGAGCTGTGAAGAGAGGAAAGTTGGAGTACTTTTCCTATTATTGCTTTACTGCCGGTATTAGTGGTATGGTCTATTTTTCACTCACCTAGATTATGCTAGCCCGATACATAATGATTATTTTCGCCGTTACGTGCATGATGAGCTCGGCTCTCATGGCTCGCGTGATGGTTGAGCTTGCCGACGGCTTTGATTATCCAGTCGGTAAACCGAATGCCACGGGCTATTATAAAGCACGCGGATTACGCTTACGTAGTCCAATGCATTTTGGTGAAGACTGGAATGGAAAAGGTGGAGGAGACTCTGACCTACATGACCCGATCTACGCCTGTGCCAATGGGGTTGTGACCTTTGCTTATGACCTGCGTGGTGGTTGGGGGCGTGTGATTATCATCAGGCATGCATACCGAGACCCGAAATTAGGTCAAATCAAGTACGTGGATTCTCTCTACGGCCACAACCGAAAAATGCTCGTTAAAATCGGAGATAAAGTAAAGCGCGGACAGCAGATCTCGACCATGGGTAACAACCGTGGAATGTATATGGCCCATCTGCACTTTGAAATTCGGCATAACCTCAAAATTGGTATGATGCGATCCAGTGCGGCTAGCACTTACAGCAACTGGGCTGACCCAACGGCATTTATTAAAAAGTATAGGAAGCTCAAGGTTGAATCTAAAAAGCACGAAGTGCCGACAAAAACGTACCCAGCGTATAAGGGGTTTAAAGGGCTTTAAATAAAATGGCAAAGAAAACGAAACCCATGAATTGGATCTTGATTGTAGCTATAGTAGCAGTCTCATCTTGGTACTACCAAAGTGAGGGAGATCTTTACAAAATACCGATTTCACTGGGCTTGAGTCAGGCTGCTGAGCTCGTAACAAGTGATGGATACGAGGTTCTAGATGACTGTGTATTGGTGAAGAATAGACGCAACGATGGCGACAGTTTTTTTGTGAAACACCCTAAAGGTGAAACTGAGTTCAGGCTGTACTATGTCGATACCCCTGAGAGTAAATATAAGGAGTACCGTAATGGGGAGAACAATGGGAAGAGAATTCAGGATCAAGGGAAATACTTCGGCGGGCTTGACCGCGAGACGACTACTGAGCTTGGAACCAAAGGGAAACGCTTCGTTGCCGACTTACTTGGCAAAAAGCCATTTAGAGTGATTACACGTTGGGAGAATGTCTTCACCCCTGAGCGTCGCTACGCCTTTGTGGTAGTCGAGCATGGTGGTAAGCAGGTCTTTCTGCACGAACTCTTGATTGAAAAAGGCTACGCAAGGATCCATACCAAACCTGCGACTATGCCAAATGGTGGAAGCATCAAGCTTCAACTTAAAAGGCTTAAAGGTCTTGAAAAATCGACTAAGAAAGCTGGGCTAGGTGGCTGGAAATAAGTATATCGGGTTGACCTAGGGGCAAATGCAGAGTTAGTTCCTCGGCATGCTCGCTAAGCGAATTATACCTTGTTTGGATGTGACCAATGGTCGGGTGGTAAAAGGCACCAATTTCGTCGACCTTCGTGACGCTGGAGATCCAGTAGAATGCGCGATAGCCTACAACGAACAAGAAGCTGATGAACTCGTTTTTCTCGATATCACAGCATCAGTTGATGGCCGTGAGACGATGGTAGATGTGGTGCGCCGCACCGCTAAGCATTGTTTTATTCCACTCACTGTGGGTGGCGGGATTCGCAAGGTGGAAGACATGCGCGAGATGCTCCTAGCTGGAGCTGATAAGGTGGGTATCAATACTGCAGCCATTATCAATCCCGGCTTGATCGATGAAGGTGCTGCCGCATTTGGTAGCCAGTGCATCGTCACTGCTATTGATGCGAAAAAAGAAGGCCCAGGCAAGTGGGGGATCTACACTCACGGTGGGCGCAAGCCAATGGGCATTGACGCTGTTGAATGGGCTAAGGAAGTTTATAACCGTGGAGCCGGAGAAATCCTTCTTACTAGCATGGATGCCGATGGTACAAAAGACGGTTACGATATCGAACTAACTGCTGCTGTCAGTGAGGCTGTTGGAATTCCAGTCATTGCCAGTGGCGGTGCAGGAAATCTGCAGCATATGGTGGACGTTTTAGAGCATGGAAGAGCTGATGCTGTTCTCGCTGCAAGTATTTTCCACTTCGGCCAACACACAGTAGGGGAAGCAAAGGATTATTTTGCCGAACGCAATATTCCAGTGCGGCCAACTTGTAAATAGGCTCAGTCAAACTGAGCAGTTTTAGGTTTTATGTTTTACGTGTTAGGCTCGACGACTTGCGCAATTTTCTATAATTTAATTTTATATGAGCTGGCTGGTTATTTTCTCCTATTTCTTTTCTACTGGGGTTTCATTCGAGTCCGAGGTACGCATTACTCTGCTTAATGAAGGTAAGGGGGCTCAGAAGCTGATGACCCGTGAATTTTTCGGAGAAGAATTTAAGCGGATTGAAGCCGAGGAGAATGAAAAAAGAAAATGACAATTGATCTATCGACACCAGCGCTGCTTTTTCCGGCAGTGAGTTTACTTTTCCTCAGTTATACGAATCGATTCTTGGCACTTTCAGCTCTGATTCGTAAATTGCACACCGACTGGATGCACACGCCTGAGCAGTGCGCTAGTGCATTGCTCGCGCAGATCACTAACTTGCGACACCGATTGAAGCTCATTCGCTGGATGCAGGTGAGCGGGGCGCTGAGCTTACTTCTCTGTGTTACATCAATGGGCATGATGCTGTTTGATTTCCAACGCTTGGGCACGGTGTTTTTCACCGCAGCCTTGAGCTTGATGGCTATTTCCTTGGTTGCTCTTGTCCGTGAGGCATATGTTTCCGGAGGTGCGCTGAATATTCTTCTCGATGAGACTGGCAAGCCAGCCTCATTGGAAGATGATTGCTAGGAGTATAACCGGTAGCAGTTGCCGAGCTGGGGCTCGGCTGTCCTAGCCTAAAATTCGCAGTGGCCCGGAGTACGGGCGAAGGGGATGACGTCGCGGATGTTTTTCATGCCAGTGACAAACATCAGCATGCGTTCGAAGCCTAGACCAAATCCCGCGTGTGGGCAGGTGCCGTACTTGCGTAGATCGATGTACCACCAGTAGTCTTCTTCGCTGAGCCCGTGCGCTTTCATGTTGGCTTGCAGGACATCGAGACGTTCTTCGCGCTGTGCACCACCGATGATTTCACCGATACCTGGGACTAGGACGTCCATGGCTGTGACAGTTTTACCGTCGTCATTGGTGCGCATATAGAATGGCTTCACCGCCTTGGGGTAATTGTAGACCGTGGTAGGACATTTAAAATGTTCTTCAGTGAGGTAGCGCTCGTGTTCTGACTGGAGGTTTACTCCCCACTCAACTGCGTATTCAAACTTCTGACCAGACGCTAACAAGATGTCGACTGCCTCAGTGTAGCTGACGCGCTGGAATGGGCGCTCAGCGACGAATTCCAGACGCTCACGCAGGCCTTTGTCGACAAATTTATTGAAGATTTCTAGGTCGCCATCGTTGTTGTCTAAGACGTCCTGAACGAGGAATTTAACAAACTCTTCGGCGAGATCCATGTCTCCTTCTAGATCACAAAATGCCATCTCAGGCTCAACCATCCAGAATTCTGAAGCATGCCGTGTGGTGTGCGAGTTCTCAGCTCGGAATGTCGGACCAAAGGTGTAAATATTTGAAAGTGCTGTGGCAAATGCTTCACCCTCTAACTGACCTGAGACGGTGAGAAAAGTGTTCTTGCCAAAGAAATCTTCTTCAGGCTTGGAGGCGGAGCCTTGAACTTGAGTGGTGACGCGGAACATCTCGCCAGCCCCCTCACAATCTGATGATGTGATGATCGGTGTATGGACGTTGGTGAAGTCACGTTCGTCAAAGAAGCGGTGGATTGCTCGCGACAATCGTGAGCGCATGCGGAAGACTGCACCGTAGAGGTTGGCGCGCGGTCTGAGGTGGGAAATTGATCTGAGGAACTCTGGTGTGTGGCCTTTTTTCTGCAGTGGGAAATCAGCCGGTGATTCGCCGATAAGTTCGAGTGCTGTGGCATGGATTTCCCATGTCTGACCCTTACCCTGAGATTCAATGAGTTTACCCGTGATTCCGACTGCCGCACCTGTGCTCATTTTCTGAATGTCCCTGTAGCCAGGAATTCCAGCATCGGCAATGCACTGGAGGTTGCCGAGGCATGATCCATCATTGAGTTCGAGGAAGGAAAATTCTTTAGAGTCGCGGCGGGTGCGCACCCAGCCTTTGACTGTGATGGACTCTTCCGGGTGAGCACTGTGCAGTGCATTCTTGATCAATGTGCGCATACGGGGGACTTAGCCGTTTGCGACAGAAATTTCAACTACGGAATCTACGAGTGTAGAGTTCTGTATCTGATCTAACTGACGGGCTGTGATGGTGCGAATGATGAAAATAAGGATAAGCGACGATATTATTAAAATAATGTCGTCACCAATGCTCCAAGCCATAGCCGTGCCGTAGTCAGCGGTTTCAGAGTCGAGCAAGCGTGACGCAATTTGCGAGCTGCTGGTACTAGCAATCCACAAAGTCCACCATAGGTGGATCAAGGGTGATACGTGATTCTCTGGAGCACACCTTTTCCAAGTATCTTTCATAATCTGAAATGGTTTCCAGAGGCTCACTACAGGGATAAAGTAAAAACCAACTGCCCAGCCCGGTGAAATTTCAGGAAATTGTTTATTTTCACTCAGGGCCCAAGAGTTCTTAACAGATCGATTGTTCCAGAATTGAAATAGCACAAGACTGACGATGTACGAAATGACTACAGTAATGTTCAGAATCTCCCAATACTCTGTATAAGATGATTCACTACCATCTGAATTCCAGAACAGGAAATCTGACTCGCCAGTGTTATAAGCCATCCAAGCTTTACCGCTGAATCCAATCGAAAAAAAAGAGGTCAAAGCGCTGAAAATAAGCCCCGCCTGGGCTATTTTCATTACACCACGAGAGTCCTTCGCTGGGCCATAGGGGGAATCTGATGCGACTTGGTCCGTTAACTCCGTGGCTTTTAAAGCAGATACTCCAACTGTGTAAGGATTGGTGGAATCGGGCATGAAGTAGTCATAGCTAAAACTAACACTTTGGCAGTAATTAATTTGTGGAGGGTATAGAAAAAGCCGCCTCATTGCTGAGGCGGCTTCAAAAGCAATGTGGGAGGTGGTTAGTTGAAGATTACTTCACTGTACGGACATGGGCCATGATGTCGGCGATGATCGAATCTGGAAGCAGATCAAATAGGCCAGATGGCATGAAGGAGCGAGACCCAGCGTGTTCTTCACGGCGGATATCTTTGCGTGGGATGAAAATCGTTTCACCACCTTGGAATGCGACTGTCGCGCCGAGTGTGTCGGATTTAATCTTAAGGCCTTCATGGATGGTGCCATCTTTTTCAAGAACGCGGAAAAGTACGTAAGCACCTTCGGCCGCTACGTCAGGGAGGAAGAGTGCGGTGAGAAGAGCTTCGGGTTCACGCTTGGCTGAGCCATCGAGTGCCGGGCCAATCCCTGCTCCGTTTTCGCCAACTTGGTGGCAGCTCAGACACATGCCTGTGAAGATTGCTTTCCCCGTGACGGCATTGCCGCCTTTTTTCTCCGCAAGTTTGATCAGCGATGGAATCCGCTCTTTGGCTTTCGATTGAGACTCCTTGTGTTTGGCTGTAGCTGTATCATAAATTGATTTTACTGTGGCGTTCTTCTGAAACTCGAGAGCAAAGTTCATCCGGTCGGCTGTGGAGTAGTCAAAGTCTTCAACAGCAAGCGCACCGGCATCGACTAATTCGCGGAGCTGGAAGAGGCCGTGGTCAGAGTTGGCTTGGAACTTGATGATCTCAAGTTTGCGGCCAGGGTTCTTTTTGAGGAATACCGCGAGGAGATCTCGGTTTTTATTTCGACTAGCGCCGTCAGCTCTTCCCATCGAAAAGCTTGCTTGGGTGAAGAGTGAAAAGGGACTATTGGGGT
>JBLHPP010000063.1:0-10483 GCA_047624385.1 Crocinitomicaceae bacterium | reverse complement strand
GCCCCGCTTATTGTGATCAAAGTATGAGTGAAAAGTAGGACTAGTATAAGAGAGCGGATCATAAAGAGTTGTACGAAAATTTTTCACGAAGATAATCCTCAGTGCTAAAAAAGCAACAGTTATTCAATAGTAATACAGCGAAACGGCTTGCCTTTTTAGAAACCTCTGATCAACGTCCGGCCGCTCTACCTGCTGGTGCTCGAATCCTTGAGACCAGTAGAACGCCGAATGCAGCGCTGAGCGGGTTCTAGATACTTCAAATAGTATCGAGCTATTTTCACACTGCCGATGAAGAAAAGCACAATGTGCCAGCATCGGGTGGAAAAGAACCAACTCATACATTCGGCGACACATCGCTCGGCGCCAGGACAACGAACATATCCGACAACATGTCAGACACACATAAACAAAACCAAGATAATCGTGAAGGTGGCAACCGCCGCCCGCGTCGCAACAACAATAACCGTAACCGCAACAACAATAGCGGTGGTGGTGGTAACAACCGCAACCGCAACCGAAGCAATCGCCCACCAAGACCGCTCGTTCTGACGTTCTGGCAGAAGATACTTAAAGCGATTGGTTGCCTAGACGAAGACAAACTACGCAAAACCCTGCGCCCGCAACGGCCGCAGCGCACACAACAAAAGCAAGACTACCGAGATGAGCAAAAAACATCTCCAAAGAGCAACGTGCGTAACGCTAGAGCTGAATCCAAAGATAGTTCTGACAAGCCACGCCGCCGTGCTCCACAGCCAGTAGCCGTCGAGTCCGCTCGTCTATACGTAGGAAACCTTTCTTACGATGCTACTGAGCACGACCTCGAAGAACTCTTCAAGGGAGTTGGAACAGTCAAGAACGTAGAGATCATCTACAACCGCAACACGCACAAATCTAAAGGTTATGGCTTCATCCAGATGCTTAACAAAGAAGAAGCTGAACGCGCTGTTGAAGTTCTGCACGACCAACCATTCATGAGCCGTCAGCTCGTGGTGAACGGTTCAAAATCTCGTAAAGAAGGTGATACTTCTGGTGAGACTCAGACAAGCGAATCAGAGGAGTAATTCTCAGATGATAATCACTCTTAAACCCCAGTTGCTCGATGAGCACTGGGGTTTTTTGTTTCAACAAGCTGGACATAAACTTGAAACCCTCAAACATAGTAATACCCAACTATCGTATGACTCAACCCATCTATATCTGCGGCCCCACCGCATCTGGAAAATCCTCGCTCGCCATTAGCATCGCCCAGCAACTAGATGGTGAAGTCATCAATGGGGATGCCTACCAAGTCTATAGAGGAATAGAAACGCTCTCCGCAGCACCCTCGAAAGAAGAACACGCCCAAGCGCCACATCACCTTTTTTCCATGCTCGACACCAGCGAGGAGTTCGACGCCCAGCGCTACCGCGAACTCGCTCTTCCTGTCATTGCCGACGTCCAATCTCGTGGCAAAACACCCATCCTAGTCGGCGGTTCAGGTATGTATCTAAAATTTCTCACCCACGGTCCCTCTCCAGTCCCTGCCAGCGCCCCCAGTCTCCGGTCCCAACTGGAACTACGTGACGATGCGTCCTTGATCGGAGAACTCACTCAATTCGACCCCGAAGGCGCAGCTGCCACTAACCTGCAAAACCGCCGTTACGTCATCCGAGCCCTAGAGATTTGCCTGCTCTCTGGGCAGAAAATGTCTGAGATTAAGAACGACTGGAAAAATACCTCCACCGAGATCGACAAAAATCTCCGCGGTGCACTAATCCAGTGGGAAGCTGAACCACTCAGGAAACGTATCGCCGTAAGGACCAAGCAAATGCTCGACCTCGGAGCCATCGAGGAAGTACGTGGCGCGACAAACTTTTCCGTCACTTGCGAAAAAGCCATAGGTGTTCCCCAAATCCGCGCCTACCTTGCAGATGAAATAGACCGCGCTACTTGTGAAGAAAAAATATTCTTCGCGACCTGCCAATACGCCAAACGCCAACGTACCTGGTTTAACAAAGAATCGTGGCTCACCCCAGTCCACTACAATAACTCAACCAGTACTCCAGAAATAACTGACGCCCTCAGTAAAATTTGGAGATCCCCCTAACCTCCCCCGATCATTCTAGCTACTGAGCCTGAATTCATGCGTGTATGCTAGAATTGATCTATTAGGAAATTTTAGTAAAGCTATGGGGTGAAATGAAAAAAGCTCACTAGCGTTGCCGCATGATGAGCTTTTTGAGTGATTAGTTATCGAGTGGACTACTTCGCTTGAAGCAGTTCTCTGATGCTTGGGAATGAACCTTCTGCAAGAGCTTTCTCAGCGGCTGGAAAGATGACTCCTAGTTGCTGCTTCATTTGTGGGTTGTCCACATTCTCGAGATGAACTTTTGCGGTGGCTAGGTCTGCTTTTGCTATGTCAGTATTGCCAGCAAGGAAGTTGAGACGTGAGCTCATGAGCATTTTATGGAGTTGTTCAGGAGCTGGAGCGTCAGCAGCAGCAGATTCGAAGCTCGCGAGCGAGACCACAGCGTATTCCTTTGCGCCTTCTCCAGCTTTCATACCAAGTGCTGCATTCTGATCGAGCTCCGAGACCGTAATGGGTGAGTCTTTCTTACTTAGGAGTCCTTTACGGAGTTCAGTAAGAGCCTTCCAATCGCCTTTTTCCGAGATAGCGGTGAGCTGAAGCTGAAGTTTAGCTGGGTTACTATCGTCGAGAGTTTTTGCGAGAGTTAAAATGCCGTCCCAATCTTTCTTTTTGAAAAGAGGCATGATCTTAGCTCGCAATGCTTCTTCTTCTTTGGCTGCAGCTTCTTGTTTTTTAGCTTCTGCTGCAGCATCGTATTTGCCTGCGAGCATGGCTTCGATGCTAGAATCTTCCAACTGCCCTGGGTGACCAGAGTAGAGTATTTTGCCATCCTTAATAAGAAATGCGTGGGGAATGCCCGTTACTCCAGCTGGCTTGAGCCAGTTTGTTGCAAAGTCAGTCTTGCTGCCGCCTGAATAGGCAACTCGGTAGGACATGGCATCACCTTGCTTCTTGAGAAACTCTCTAGGCAATTCGACTTTATCTTCCCACACGTTCATACCAACAACAACGAGCCCTTTATCAGCGTATTTCTTATGGAGGTCATTGACGTGTGGAATAATGGCAACACATGGGCCACACCAAGTTGCCCAAAGTTCGAGCATGTAGACTTTGCCCTTTTCGTCAAAGCTGTTCACAGCATCCCCTTGAAGCCATGCTATACCTTTAAGCTCTGGAACGTTGTCTCCCACAGAAAGTGTGACTGCTGCTTGCTCTTGAGCTACAGCAGATCCAGATGTGGAAATGATTGCGCTGGTTACGAGTGTGACGGTCGCCATAGCTGCGAACGCGCGAATATAATTGGGTCTCATGGTGCGGAAAGGATAGGTGCCTGTGTTAGTACTACAATCACTCATTTCTTAAAACTCATTTGGTGGATTTGATCGCTTGCCCGATAAATTCAAGGATCTCTTTACGACCGTTCCCAGTAGGGGCGGCCGAAGTGTAGGTTCTAGGTAGCACATCACACCAGTCCTTCATCGCGAGATGGAAGGCATCTATATTGCGCTTTACCGCGCCAGGCTTTACTTTGTCAGCCTTGGTGAAAACTAAAACGAAAGGAATTTCACAATCCATCATCCATTTGGTGAATTCGAGGTCAATTTTTTGCGGGGTATGGCGCGAATCGATCAAGGCGAAGACACAAACTAGGTTCTCGCGGTTGAGCAAGTAATCTGAGACAAATTCGTTGAACTTATCTTGCTTCTTACCAGACACTTTTGCGAAGCCATAGCCTGGGAGGTCAATCAGGTGCCAGGCTTCATTGATTCTAAAGAAGTTAATCATCTGAGTCCGTCCGGGAGTCTTAGAAACATCAGCGATAGGTTTACGTTGGTTTACAAGGCTATTGATCAAGGAGGACTTCCCGACGTTAGATCGACCGATGAAAGCGAACTCAGAAAATTCTGGTTCAGGACAAGTCGCTAGGTCGGGAGCACTGACCTGGTATTCTGCTTTGTGAATTTGCATGGCCGAGTTCTTACAAATCAATGGACCTCAGCCGAGCAAAATATGCAACCCCAGCCAATTGTTTTCCTTTATTCGGTTGAATTTGATGAGGACCATGAAATAAACACCCTAGAAGTAGGGTTAGCTCGCATGTTGTTATAGGGCTGCTGATTATATAACTCAACCACCTCAAATGTGGGGCCTGGCTTTACTTAAACTTAGCGAATAGTTGAAACGCGTGTGTGGTCTTTTTTGAAGGATATTCTTCCTATTCGGCACGCTTTGACTAATAAATACGGTTCTTGAATATAACAGAAACATCAAAGGGGGACGTTATCGTGATTGGTGGTAGCATTGCTGGGCTGATGAGTGCGGCAGCTTTGTCACCCTATTGTGCAAAGGTCATTTTGGTCGATAATGATAGTTTCAACTGTCCAGGGACGGTGCGAAAATCGACTCCTCAGGGGCTCCATGTGCATGGCTTGTTGAGCTCCGGCTGGACGGCAATGAAGACGTTGCTTCCCGGAGTGGAACTCAGACTTAGGGAACAAGGGGCCGAGTGGGTTCATTTTGGGAAGGAATTTCGTTGGCATCACTTTGGCCGCTATAAAGCCAGCTTCGAAGATCTGATGGAAGGTCCTTTCATGAGCCGAACTTGTTTGGAAGATGCTCTGCGGGCAGAAGTGACAGCACTAGGGAATGTGGAATTCCTTAGTGACTCAGTGACCGGTTTCATCGGAGATAACTCTACCCTTAGTGGAGTTAAACTAGCATCTGGCGAGCAGTATGGTGCTGATACAGTGGTGGACGCCTCCGGCCGAAGCTCGCGTTGTACTCATTGGTTAGAGGAAATTGGCGCTGCTACTCCGCGTGTCGATACTTTGGCTGCAGGATTGCGCTATACTTCTTGTCGGTTTAAGCCCGCGGCGAAGAACCACGACCAACCGTGGAAAGCGTTGTTTGTCACACCTAAGCCACCGAAGACCGTTTCAGGCGCCTTATTTCCTCAGGAAGATGGAAGTTGGCTGGTCACATTAGCGGGGCGTAAAAAGGATACCATGCCGCTCAACCAAGAAGAATTTATAGAATACTCAAAAAAGCTATGCTGCCCAGATGTCTTCCAGGCTATACAGCATGCTGAACCCCTCAGTGAACTGACACACTACCGGTTTAAAGAGAGTAAAAGGTATTACTACGAAGAGGTTCAAATGCCTAATAATTTACTAGTGGTTGGTGATTCAGTGTGCAGCTTTAACCCCATTTTCGGACAAGGGATGACGGTTTGTACTCTACAGGCACTTAAAATATCTGAACTATTAGCGAGTGGTAGATGTGATTCTGAAAATTATTTCAAATCGATCTCTGGTCTAGTCAATCATGCTTGGAATATGGTCACCGTGGAGGACATGCGTCACCCTGATCTCCATGACCAACGGTCGCTTAAAGTTAAATTAATGCAGCAGTTGACTCAGAGGGTTTACGATAAAACCTCTGAGGATGGTGAACTCAATAAAATGCTCTACGAGGTGATCCACTTCCAACGGCCCGCTACTGATTTGTGTAGTCCGTGGGCTCTCATTCGCCTGCTCTAAGACACATAAAAAAGCCAGAACTTGTTAGGTTCTGGCTTTTTTGGGGGATTGGATTGATTAGTTAGAATGCTTATTAACGTATTTGAGAGCCTTTAGGGCTTCACTTGATCCGAAGCTTCCCGTGAGGAGTATTCCAGGGTATTCGCTATCTGAGGGATAGATAATATTGACGGGCATTTGATGCTTAGTGCGCTCTAGTTCCCTCTGGAGTTCGATTTTGGTTAAAGATGAGTCAACGACTACCTTGAGTATATTGTTGTTTTTGACGATTTCATTTACTTCATTGCTTGAGAAGACACGCTTCTCATTTTGCTTGCAGAGTAGTCACCAGTCGGCGGTGTAATCCATCCAGACTATTCGCCCTTTCGAACGTGAGTGGGGCACAATACCAGGGTGCCACATAGTCCATTCTTCGTTATCGATTTCTTCGCCTTTATGAGACATCGCGTCGTAGCTGATCATAATACCGAGTGCGGCAATACAACCTGAGAGTCCCCAACCGATTGAGTAACGTTTTAGCTTTGGAGTGAAAGGAGCGCCCCACTGACCATAGATGAAGGCAGCGAGAGCGATGACTACCAATCCCATAGCAAGCCATGAGAGGCCGGCCGCACCAGTTTGCTTACCGAACGATTGCATTAAGAAGGCCGCCGTGGCAAGCAATGGAAATGCCATTATTTTCTTAAATGTGACCATCCATGCTCCAGGACGTGGCAGCTTATTAATGAGAGCTGGAACAAATGAGAGAATCAGATAGGGGGAGGATATGCCTAAAGCAAACACTGTGAATATGAGCATCGTGACTGGGGCTGTTTGCTGCAGAGCAAATCCCATTGTGGCGCCGAGGAAAGGTCCACTACAAGGGGTTGCAATGAGAGTCGTCATCACTCCACTGAAGAAAGATCCCTGGTAGCCTTTCTTACTTTGGAGTTTGCCTCCGGCACCTGTAAGTGAAGTACCAATCTCAAATAGGCCGTAAAGGTTGAGTCCAAAGAGGGTAAGTACGATAATCATAATACCCACGAAATATGGATCACCCATTTGTTGACCCCAACTTATAGTTCCAGTCGAGGCTTTGACTGCTAGTAGGATACCGCCAAGAATCCACATGGAGATGACCATTCCTGCAGAAAATGCCACACCGTGGAGTTTGATCTTTTTGGGATCGTTACCAGAGAGTTGTGCAAATCCGAGTATCTTCACGCCTAGTACTGGGAAAATACAGGGCATTAAGTTAAGAATCATTCCGCCAATGAAAGCCAATAGGAGGAAGGTAAATAAGCCTTTTTTTTCAATTTCACGATTAAGAAGGTTACCTTCATCATCGATTTGGTCGATAGTGACAAAGTCAATAGGTGCTGAGACATCATAGCGCTTTGCCATTTCAGCGATCTCAGTATCCGAGAAGCTATTGACCGCATCTAGAGCGCTAGGAATTTCTGATGCTTCAGTTTGATCAGTCGAGTTATTCGGTTCATCTGGACTAGGTTGATTTTGAGCCGTAGTTGCGACAGGTGGCGCCACTGCCTCATCTGAGCCACCGAGGGGAACATCGATCCAAAATGCATGATTATCGGAACCTGCAACTTCTGAGGATGTGTAGAGTATTCCGCGTAGGTTAGCGAGCTTAGGACCAGGGTCGCCGCCAAGGTCATTTCCCTCGTTCCGAGTCGCGGTGAATGTGTGCGTAGCACCATCATGCTTTACATCGCGCTTTCCTTGGACATCGATTTGTTTGTCGTATTCAAAAAATTCGAGGTCTTCTGGAAGATTTCCAGTAATCGAGAGAGTGATGCCTTCGGTCGTTTCAGCTGCCGAAATTTTCCAGTCTTTGGGATGGTCTTTAGTTGGGAACGACTGGATGCGATAGTCGTCTACTTTTGAGTAATCAGAGTTTTTAACTGCGGTATCAGCAATGGTGAGTGAAAAAGTGAAATCCTGGCTACTAGGCGGGAGGCAGCTGGAGTCATCACAAACCTGCCAGGAGCTATCGACAGTGAGCTCGACCTTTTCTCCAATAGTTGCCGACTGAGGCACAGTTATTTCAGTGAAGAGGTAGTTAGTCCCCTCGTAGCCGTAGACCTTGGCACCGGAGAAAGCAAATTCATGCGGCGCTGGAAAAAGTAACTCTGAGGCGGCCCATGTTTCGGGAAGCTTCCATTTAGCAGATGGAATAATAGAAAAACCGAGTCCGTCGTTTATAAAGTAGGAATGCCAATGTTCTTCATGTGTCAGCTCGACCGCGACACTGAATCTCTGGCCGGGGATGACGCTGGTGTACTCAATGAAGAGTTCCGCTTGTGTTTTTGGTTCTCCAAACTGCGCCTGGAGCGGGCTGGTTACGATCGCTAAGATGGCGATGATGGCTGACAAATATGCGTGGGTCATAGGTGTGGGATCGATTTTTAGTGTCTTAGAGCCGTTGAAGTGCAGAGCGATGGCTCTAATGGCTTAATCGTATGAGGTGAAAAGGTGGGTGAGTTATTCCCGAGGTTTCTTTGCTTTCGAAAGAAAAAAGGCACCCACATGAGGTGCCTTTGAAAGTTTAACAAGTCAAATTGCTAGCGAAACTATTGCTGCTTCTTGTCTTTTTCGTTGCCAATCATGTATCCGGTACCCCCACCAACAACTCCGCCGATTGCTGCACCTTCTAGCCCTTTACCTGACTGGTGGCCGATAATGCCGCCTGCGATTGCGCCGAGCGCGGCACCTGTGCCAGCATTTGCCTGTGCGTGGTTCTGTGGTTGGCAACTAGTGAATGCTGCTGCGGTGGATACTGCTGCGATTGCTGTAATGATTTTTTTCATGGTTTTTTTCTAAAATACGTTCAGTAAAGATGCTAACAGTATATTATTTCGCTGCAAGTTTATTGAGAATGGAATGGACGAGTGGCGGGCCGTGGTAGACGAAGCCAGTGTATAGCTGGATAATTTTCGCTCCAGCGTCTAGTTTCTCGATCGCATCGTCAGCACTCATGATGCCTCCCACGCCAATGATTGGGATTTGCTCACCTAGATGAGAGTAAAATGCCTTGATAACATCGGTAGAAACTCCCGCCACAGGCTTACCGGATAGTCCACCAGCTTCGGTAGCGTGCGGTTTGCCTAGAACTGCTTCACGACTGATCGTGGTATTGGTCGCGACGAGGCCGTCGAGGCCGCCATCGAGGAATACGCGGGAGAGGTCTGAAATTTGCTCCTCGCCCATATCTGGGGCGACTTTAAGTGTGATTGGCATGTGGAGGCCAGTCTCTGTGCTCAGCCGTGCTTGTTCCAGCTTGAGCGCTTCTAGAAGTCTGGCAGTGTCGTCCGCTGCTTGCAGATCGCGGAGGCCTGGTGTGTTCGGTGAGGAAATATTGACGGTGACATAGTCAGCCACTCCCCAACAACCGCGGAGGGCAGCCAGGTAGTCATCTGCCGCTTGCTCGTTTGGGGTGACTTTATTTTTTCCAATATTGAATCCGACAATCCCTTTGAATGTACTAGCGGCACGGACATTTTTGACACCTTGGTCGATACCGACATTGTTGAAGCCCATACGGTTGATGATAGCTTCCTCTTCGATGATGCGGAACAGGCGTGGCAGTGGGTTACCGGGCTGAGGCTTGGGAGTGATAGTACCAATCTCCACAGAACCAAATCCGAGGCGTCCAAGAGCATCGATGGTGGAGCCTTCTTTATCGAGTCCTGCAGCGAGCCCTACTGGATTCGGAAACCTGAGCCCCATGCATTCGACTGGTTGGGCTTTAGGAAGCTTCCCCGCTATGAACTTGAGTACACCTAGTGACTCAGCCTTCCGCATGAGATTTAAAGAAAGGTGGTGGGCGTCTTCCGCATCCATTTTGAACAAGAGATTGCGTGCAAAATTGTACTGTGCGCTTGTCATATGAGCCATATAGCGAGACACCTTGGCTTTGTAAAGCCAAGGTGTCTCGCTATATGGCAGTCATTGGTCAATGGTCATGAGTCAATGGGACTAGAACGATGAAACACCAAGCTTCATCTATTAGGCATCGATCTTGAGAATTTTACCCACAAGTATCAAGGTCGTTACTTCCGCCTAACCGACGTTCATGGCGACATCGTTAAAACGTAGCGTAGGCGTCTCGCCTACTCGAAAACTTTTGCGAAGCACTCACCAAGTCTGGATGGGCCGTCATTCTAAGAATTACGATGCCAGAAGTATCGAAACCAACCAAAAAACGCCTCGAAGGAGGTGTTTGTGATCCTTCACGGAAGTGGGTTTTATAGCTCTTTACGTGTTGAGAGGTTTGGGAGGTCGTAGATTTTCAGATGTAGGTAGGTTTCATCCCTGTATCCGTATGCCTGTCTGGTGAGCCATCCAATCTTGTTATTGAAGCCTTCTTGGCTGGCATTGGTGAGTCGATGATGTTTCCAAAACCCAAGTAACCCTTCGATTCGTTTTCGAATGGTTTTAGCCATTTGTTTAAGGCAATGAATAGTGGATACCTCAACCTTCTCTCTCGCACCAGAGGATGAAGGCAGTTCGTGCGGTTTGGGCGCTGTCAGCCATTCTGCAGATGTTGCGCAAATACTCTTTCATCATCGATACTGTGCCGAGGTCTTGGAACTCAAAACGCAGCTTCTTCAGCTCGTAAGCTGCTTCGCCAGAAAGGTTCTCTTGGTTGCGCAGCAGTAAGAATCGTTTACCTTTGAGCTCTTTCTTTTGCTTCTCGGCGAGCTTGTTCATTGTGCTGCGACGCAACCCGTCCATGCGGTCGTTCATTAGTTTGATGACGTGGAAGTGATCATAGATGATTTCAGTCTCAGGCAGCACTCCTCTCACCCATGCGCTGTAAGCATTGGACATGTCCATGGTGACGGCTTTGATCTGCTTGGCTTTGGATTGGATAGGT
>JBLHPP010000062.1:0-10497 GCA_047624385.1 Crocinitomicaceae bacterium | reverse complement strand
TGGATATGCTAAAGTTCCTCGGAGAGGGATTCCGTTTTGTCGATAACCGCTTATGCTCACTCCAGCTCGTGCAGAGTGGACTCACCGCTGCGGCGATGTTTACGCCTGAAGGCGAGGTCGTACAGCCGGCTGAAATTCTCTACAAAAAGTCTGTAGCTTTGCTTCGCGGCAGCTTTGATCCCGTCACTAAGCTTCATCTCGACATGATGGCTCAGACTAAAAAGAGTTTTTGTAATGAGTTAGATGAGGCACAGAAAGGGCGCTTTATTAGCCTTTGCGAGATTTCTATGAACAACCTTTTGCGCGGTGAAGGAGGTGAAGTAGATCACTTGAAATTTCTCGATAGAGCAGATGCTTTGCAGGCTCTGGGCCAAACATTATTGATATCAAATTGCCCAGAATTCCATCGGATTGCTACCTACTTGAGCCGCTACACCAAGGAGCCAATAGCTATTATACTGAGTATTGGATTGCTCAATGAATTGTTCAAAGAGAAGTGGTCAGAGAATCTGGCAGGCGGAATCTTGGAGTCCTTTGGTCGACTCTTTAAAAATGAAGTTTCACTCTATGTCTACCCGTGGAAGAATCGAAAAAATGGAGAGCTAGTGACGGCCGAAAGCTTCAACGCAGGTGAGAGCGCTCAGCACCTCTACCAGTATCTACTTCAAAATAGATTGGTCCGCTCAGTAAAATCTGGCGACGCGAGCCTGCTGGACTACACTGGCCGCGAGATTCAAAAAATGATTGCTGAGGGCGGTGAAGAATGGAAAGATCTAGTGCCTCAAGTAGCCCATAAGGCTGCAATGCACGTTCATTAACGACTGACTATGGATCCATCTGCGACAGACCTCCGAGGCTTACTCCACTACGTTCCCAAGTTTCTTGGGAAACTTTTTGTGGTGGATATTGACTGGGGGATTCTCTCTGAGTCTTCCCGGGCCGAGATAGTGATGGACTTGAGCGCACTGCAGTCGATCGGTGTCCGTCTCCTTATTGTTTCAACTGAGCAAGAATTGGAGTCCATTATAGACTGGGCGGTCGATCACGACTTCCGGTTATCGGTGGTTGCTGAAGGCGCTACTGTGGAGCGGCTCAAGGGGGTCATAGAGCGTGGTCAGGCAGCTTTACTCAAGCGAGGTAATATACTTCTAGCCGGAAATGTGATTGAAACTGCTGTCTCATTGGGAGCGTCTAAGTTGATCGCGTTGACTGACTTTCAGCCATTAGAAGAAAAGGGGCAGCAGCTCAAGTTCTTGCGGGTGAGTGAAATAAAAACTCTGAGTTCCAAGCTAACATGTAAAGAAAAACAGCTACTAAATGCAGCTGCAGCTGCCTGCGATTCTGGAATTGAGCGGGTACATTTACTTGATGCATCCGTGCCCGGCGCTTTACTTAATGAGTTATTTTCTAACGAAGGTGTTGGGACGATGGTGTATGGTGGTACCTATCGGCAGATTCGAATCTTGAAGGAAGAGGACATTTCTGAGCTTCTCGGCTTGATCGGGCGTTCTGTACGTAGGACACACCTAGTGCCACGGAGTTACGAGCAAATTGCTGAGTCTTTAGACGATTACGCGGTGATGGAGGTCGACGGACACGTTGTTGGCTGTGTCGCTCTCTACCAATCCGGTGAGGTCGGTGAAATCGCCTGCCTCTACGTCAAGCAAACCCATGAAGGGACCGGCTATGGAGCTGATCTGGTGCATTTTATCGAAGAGCGCGCTAGAGAACGAGGAATCCAGTCGGTCTTCGCCTTGACAAACCGAGCCGCTAATTTTTTCACGGAGCAAATGGATTATCAACCATCGGCTGTCGATGCTTTGCCCGCTGAGCGGCTCAGAGAACTCCACGACAGTGGCCGTGCTTCCCAAGCATTTACAAAAGCTCTATAATACCATTTGAATAGTTATTGTGGATCAATAGCGAAACAAGATGGTGAGAGTAGCGAGGAGGGAGGAGGACGCATAGCGAGCTATGCAACTGACGACAAACGAAGCTAATCTTGCTCTATTGTTTAGTGCCCTCAAAATCAGCTCCGCTGCAATTACAAAGAATCAGAATACCTCTATTGATCCAGTATAACTGTGAAGATGGTATAAGTTCATCTCAGCGAATACTGATGATCAGCGGCCGGTGGTCACTTGCCTTATCCTTGGCAGATAGATTAAGAATGAAGGATTTATCTAAATCGACATGGCTGCGCATACTAGGCGAGACGAAGACGTAGTCAAACCGCGAGTAGACATCCTCATAGCTCCAATAATGAGTCCACTTATCGCCATTCGAATCCTTAAGGTTGAGTGAGCGTAAGAAATTAGGTTGATGCTGGTGCCCCGCGATAGTTCGAACTGGGGGAGATTGTTTTGTGTCGTTGAGGTCGCCGTAGACGACCAAGTGAGAATCACCAGAAGCGAACACGCTATCGATATGCTTACGTAAAAGGGCAGCTTCGCGTCTCCGGATTTGTGCTTGGTCCCAGTACTTACCCGGGCGCTTAGATTTGAGATGGACACCTATGAAACGCGTCGATCCAGATGGGAGTTCAATACTGACATCGAGGATGCCGCGGAGCATCATGTGCCGTTTGCCATCGAGCTGGTAACTCAGTTCATCTGGTTTGTGGGCCTTGAGCGGGAGTTTAGATAGAATAGCTAGCCGCCTATAGCTATCCGCGCCTCCATGAAGATAAGTATGAGGGTAGAGGAGGCCTACGGACTTGAGCTGGGCGCTGAGGTGGTCGAGGTCTGCCTGCGTGCCTATTTCGCAGACTCCCAGTATATCTGGGGACACTTTCTTGATATTACCGATGAGATCTTCGATCTCAAGCGCTGGCTTAGGCCTGACGTTTTCCTTATTAGCCACCCTCTGCATGCTAAGGTAGTTGCGAAGGTTATAAGACATAAAGCTTATGGCCTCGTCTTCGGCAGCTATTGGTCGGGCTATTACATCGGCGAGTTCGCTACCCGTGCTGCTGACCTCAACTTGGCCTTCAGGCTCGGCCCAGTCGGGGGTCTCTTGTTTTGAGTCACAATGGCTCAGTAAGCAGCCGGCCACACAACAAAAAACCCCACGAAGCAAGGCTTGTGGGGCTAGAAGTTTAGTGAGAAAAAGCATAGAGCTTAAGCTTCTTCTTTTTCTTTCTCTTCTTCGATTTTCTTCTTCTCGACAGGTTTTTCAGTCTTATTGACTTCTTCGTGCTCAGCGCGCGTGATTTCGTGCTCAAATTCTTCGCGAGCTCGTTTGAATTCACCCATGCTCTTACCTACTCCACGGGCCAGCTGTGGAAGCTTCTTCGCTCCGAATAAAAGGAGGATCACGATGAAGATGAGAACCATCTCGCCACCCTGGGGTAGGGAAATGAATGAAAGTGTTGTGTTCATAATTCTTATTGTAGTGTGAAAATAAGCAAAATGCAAATGCATTCGCTAGGTGGGTAGGAGCTCATATAGAGCTTGTCTTGTTTTTAGTTACGCTAGCTACGACCAAGTTCTTTCGATTTTTCTGTCGAGGCGACCACCGCAGCGATCGTCGCAGAGCGAAACCCGTTGTCTTCGAGAGCTCTGACCGCGGCAATGGTAGTGCCACCAGGGGAGGTCACCATGTCGCGCAATATTGCTGGATGAAGTCCTGTCTCGGCCACCATTGAGGCAGCGCCTAAGACGGTTTGAGTAGCAAGCTCAAGTGCTTGAGGGCGTGGTAGGCCCTTGAGCACGCCGCCATCCGCCATAGCTTCTATGAAAGTATAGACATAGGCTGGGCCACTCCCTGAAACCCCTGTGACTGCATCCATCAGTGATTCGGCCACCTCTACCACAGATCCCACAGATCCGAGTAATTTGCAGGTTGTTTCAGCATCGGCTGCGCTGGCATTGGTTCCAGTTGTGTATGCCGCCGCTCCTTTGCCGATCAGAGCTGGGGTGTTTGGCATGCATCGGACAACGCGAGCTGAGCCGGGAAGAGCTTGTTCTATCTGTCCGAGTGCCATGCCAGCAACAGCTGAAATGAGTAACGTGCCATCGAGGCATTCAGGAGACTCAGCGAGTTCGATCAGTACGATTGGGGTGACATTAGGCTTGGTACAAATATAGACAACGTCGGCCTTGCTAGCGAGGTCGGTATTGCTAGCCACAGCATTGACTCCGAGCTCTTTAGCCAGAGCTGCTCGGGTTTCTTTTGTGCGGGAGGACACATAAACATCCTTCGCTTTTACTATTCCATTCTTCAGCGCTCCTTCGAGCAGCGCGCGCCCCATCTTACCGCAACCAATTAATCCTAATTTCATGACTTCAAAGTTAGAGCCTCTTACCGTGGCTGTCGAGTAAAGCTTATCGTCTGCTGATTTAGTAAACACTTCAGCTGAATATGTTGAAATCACTCAGAAGAAATCACACTACACGACAAAAATTTAAGCACTGGATTCTACAATCAATGTGATCGCTCAGTGTGACAAAACCTTGGAGTGCTGAGGCTTAGGTAGGCCCTACTGATCGAGAGTTTTTCAAGCGTTTGGGGTCGCCAATAATTAGTAAAAAACTCAGCGCGGTGAGAGCTCCAGCGCCGCTAATTTTGCGTAGACGTATAGGGCACCTCCGGCAACTAGCGTTGGTGGTGCTGGAAAGAGTTTCAAGCGAGGCTAGGCGTGATGAGTGAGCGGATTTTTATCCGTGAACGAAGAATAACGCAGCCTTGCGCAGAAAGGCTTTCCAGCCCGAAGGGGGCCTATCTTCAAAAACGAGCTACGCTCGCAAATTTAAAGAATAAATAACTCACACACCGACAGCGGGAGTTGCCGGAGGTGCCCTATAGTCTCTGGGTATTCTTTTTTCGGCCAACTCTAAGATTTTCTTGTCGAGAAATTTAATTTTCTCGGAGAGCAGATTAATCACCTCTAACGAGGGTTGTAGGATTTCAATAACATCAGAGTCGTCTGGACTGAGAGATTCTAGAAGATACTGCGTTGCTCAAGGATCTCAGCGTCGTGATCCACGACGCATATAGCGTGAGGCTTATCACCGAGATCGATACCGATAGTCTGTGGGGGTATTTTAGTTTTCATAGGACGAGAAGTATAACATATGACGGTCTAAGTTGCCCATCATCACCTTCTCATCTTATCTTGACACAGCTCTGGTGAGGCTGTGGCTTGACACATGGGGTAAGAGGTTTTCAGCCTTCCGTGTTCACTGTTCTGACCGATAGAATGAAGCCTGTTGCTGATTGCGTGGTCTGAGAGTTAGGGGAATGATTACATTCTGGGTGGTCATGCCACCGCGCGCGTCAAGCCGCCCCAGCCACAGAGCTGTGTCAAGCCCCAGCACTCCTAGGGAGAGAGTGATTATTGACTCTGGTATGATGAGCTTTGATGCATCAGAAACCCATTTTGACAATTTTTATAAATCCTGGTAATTCTGTATGAAAAATTGTCGTGTAGTGTGAGAAGAAATAAAAGAAGACATTCTCGCTAGAAATTCTCAGCTTTGATGGAGCCGAGATCACATTAGTCATGCGCTAAGGGCTGAAATATACTATCGACCTCTTATTTAAATATCTAGAATGGTGGGGAGGGATCAGCAAGTAGGTCGCCTATTTTTACGAGTTGCTATGTCGACAGATTCTTGAATAATTATAGCCATATGAAATGGATTTTGGCGTTCGGAATAGGACTCTCAGCCGTCGTGCTGGCGGAAGAAAAGGCTAAGGAGTCATCTGTGACCGAGACCTTTGATGTGATGGGCGTGGTATCGGAACACGTGACGAAGCTAGCCAAGCCGGCGATGCTTCCGCAGGCTGGAGAACCCCAGTTGTTAATATTTTCTTCTAGCCTTGAGGCACAGGAACATGTGCGCCAAGGATTCGCTATGATCCACGCATCATGGGATTTTGAAGCCTAC
Organism: Crocinitomicaceae bacterium; assembly: GCA_047624385.1. Taxonomy (GTDB): domain Bacteria; phylum Verrucomicrobiota; class Verrucomicrobiia; order Verrucomicrobiales; family Akkermansiaceae; genus Rubritalea. The sequence goes on along the minus strand of JBLHPP010000062.1, from coordinate 4,606 downwards.
CGTCATTTTACCACCGCTGCGCAGGTTGACCCTCAGTGCCTGATGGCGTATGTTGGCATCGTTCTGTCCCTCACCAGTCCTCAGCACGAGTTCCACGAGCAACGAGCATTAGCTTATAACCGAATGCTCACTCTAGCGGAATTTAAAGCCGATGGGGAACTCTACTACCCTGAGAGCGAGCGGATGTACGCGATTGCTATCGCAGAATTGGTAGCCAATGGCTTGGGCAATAGCCTGCGCGTCTTCAAACAATTAGCCATCAATTACCCCAACGATCTACAGGCTCAGCTCCTCGTGACTTACCTTTCACGTGGTGGCTACAATGCCCTTGGAAACCCTCGGGTGTCTCAGCGCCAAGCGATCGAGCGATTCAAAGATCTCGTAAAGCAAAACCCAGAGGATCCGATGGCTCTGAATTTTCTGATCATGGCTCAGGCAGAGGCTCCCTATGGGGCCGTAGATTTTAAAAATGAATTACTACCTCTAGCTCTCAAACTCACTGAGATGAGTGAGGGTAAAGTAGCAACCTGGAAGTCTTTATTAGGCTTCATAGCTTGGCGCAGCGGAGATGCAAAGCTGGCTGAAAAATCCTACCGCGAAGCCATTACGCTGTTCCAGCAATGGCAAGACGTGAACCAGCTGGGAATTGCTGATAACCCAGGGCTCGTCAGAGCGCAGTTGTTTTTAGCCACAGTACTCCACGCGCAAGGGAAAACCAAAGTAGCTGCCGAATTGGTAGCCTCAGTCCTCAAAGTGAAAATCGAGAGCGGCCGTGAGTACTCAGCTGGAGCCCTCACACTCAAATGGTGTGGTCAGTTGATGCCATTTAAAATGCATCTGGAGCAAGGAAAGTTGCTTTCGGCTAAGGATTCATTACCAAAGCCAGCAACGACTAACCGTCGTGATATGGATCCTTACAGTGCGATCTTGTTAGCATACGAACTTTATACCAATGCCATTAATGCCATTGAAAAAGCCGATCTACCTACAGCCCGTAAGTATCATGCCAAACTAGCATTGATCTTGTCCGACATGCAAAAAATGCAGGCGCAGGTCAACCAGAGCCACGAGTTTCCATACTTCTTACCAGTTTTGAACTCGCTCGTTGTCCTACATAAGGAACTTACTGCTCACATTTCAGAAAAAGATGGACTCGCGTACAACTGGTACCAATCCGCGATCGAGGCTCAGCCCGCGGAGTCACGACTTCTCCCTCCAGAAATTCTCTTCCCGCTTGAATACCGCATGGGTCTCTACCAAAAGAAAGTGGGAAAACCCGACCAAGCGAAAGAATCGTTTCAGAAGGCTCTAAAGCGCCGCCCGCTCTATCTAAAAGCGCAAATCGAGCTCGATTCTTTCAATCAATAACCTCTTTTGAGCTCACCTATCCCAATGGCTCTTAATCGTTACTTTTTGCTAAGCGTTACTCTCACGTTGGTGAGCTGTGACAAAATGTTTCCAGAGAAGAAAGCCGAGGATAAGAAAGAGTTGGTCACTCCCGAAGAAAAAAAAGCACTCGATAAATTTGGCAATAGATTGCCCGAGGCATAGAGAACTTGGATGATGGAACTCACATTTCGGTGATCACGAGGCTCTCATCCAAATGGGACCTATTTAAGAAGATCCGCCCATTTCTCCAACGGAGAAAATAATACCAGCCTAGGGAAGGAAGCTGAGCGTAATCCCTAGGTTAATTGTAAGGAATTGTATGTTGGCTGAAGGTCAACTTCACTGCGTCTTCCCCGAGAGCCACAACCACGCTTCCGAAGGAGCCGAACACTACAGATGAACTGAGACAACTCCAGCCAACCCAGATAGATCAGCTAGCAGAGTCCCAAGGTGATTCTGTAAATTCTGTCTAAAAAGCCCCTAGTATAGTGACCCTACTCCCCAAGAAAACAGTATTTATGCAGCAAATGAGAATAGGCTGTTCAAGTTGGGGCTCAGAGCGTAAGGGATTGGAATGGAAGAGAGAGATCTAGGAACACAGCCATTGGATATTATGCTGACAGCATGGGGCATGAGTAATAACGAGGTGGTTGCCGTCTCTACTGAGCAGTTAACGCACAAGCAACTCCAGCGCGCTCGCAATGGCCGTCGGTTGTCACTCAAGATGATGCAGAAGGTCAATCGTGCCTTCAATGTGACTATCTGGTTCAAGCTCAACAACGAGCAAAAAGAATCCTACTTCGAATACATGCACAAGCACCTCTTCAACTACGCGAAAGGCTATGATGCCGACTTTATCGACCCAAATGAAGCGCTTCGCAAAGTCATCGCAGCTGCTAGCGAAGATGCTTAAATCAACCTAGAGAAGATCCTGATGGAAGTAGATTTCATCATCGTAGGTCAAGGCCTAGCCGGCTCCGCGCTCGCTATGGCACTCATCCGCCGTGGCAAGTCTGTGGCCGTGGTCGATAATGCTGACCCATCAGCCGCCAGTCGCGTGGCCGCTGGCCTCGTGACCACTCTCGCCGGCAAAGGGATGAATCCAGCCTGGCGACAATCAGAATACCTGCCAGAGGCGATGGCTTACTACCGAGCTCTGGAACAGGAAACTGGATCCCAATTATTCCATCCACATCCCGTGCTCCGCTTATTTTCCGATGCTAAGGAAGCGGCTAAGTTTAGCCGAAAGGCAAAACCTGTCTCAGAATGGGTGGCTAAAGACGTCGCCGAAATACCAGCGAACCAACTCCATGCCGACTTTGGTGGATTCGAAATGGCGCATGGCGGCAGGCTCGATACGCTAGCTTACCTCAGAGTGGTGCGTGAGAAGATTGAGGCTGAAGGCGTTTATCTAGAACAACCCTTCGATGAAGCATCGCTCGAACTTTCAGAGCAAGAGGTTTGCTGGAATGGTATCAGCGCCCCAAAAATAATTTTATGCCAAGGCTACGCAGGATTAGCCACTGGCCGTTTCTCACAGCTCAAGCACCGCAGTGCCAAAGGCGAGATGCTCACTGTCCGAGTTGATCAATTAGATTCTGATAGAATTCTTAGCCGTAATAGCTGGATGGTTCCTCTAGGGGGGGACCTCTGGCTTGCCGGAGCAACCTATGAATGGGATGACCTCAGTACTAATCCCACAAATGAAGGACGTGCCGAAGTGGAGCAAAAAGTAGCTGATCTCACATCTCTGCCATTCGAGGTGGTTGACCACAACGCAGGGGTGAGGCCCATCATCCACCGCAGCCAACCAGTGATCGGGCTGGACCCTAGATACCCGCAGCTCGGTTTCTTCAATGGCCTAGGATCAAAAGGCGTGATCACAGCCCCCAGCGTGGCAGAACATTTCGCCAGCTTCCTCCTAGGAGAATCAGACCTCGACCCAGAGCTAGCGCTCGAACGGGTGGAGCAAGTTTAGTTCTAACAGAGGTAAGTGGGAGTCGATCTTACCGCGCACCGCAGACTAAGAAGACTTAGACTACGTAGACTACGCACGTAGACTACGAGTCAGACAATATCTCGTAGACTACGAGTCAGACAATATCTGAAGAAAATCGCTCCACCTATTGATTTATAAGCGATCCATAAAATTAGATCTTCTCTATGAAGGGCTATCGCTCACGTAGACTACGAGTCAGACAATATCTCAAGACTACGAGTCAGACAACACGAGACTACGAGTCAGACAATATCTGAAGAAAATCGCTCCACCTATTGATTTATAAGCGATCCATAAAATTAGATCTTCTCTATGAAGGGCTATCGCTGGGGGCTTTTGAGTGAATATTCTCGTGTAAGTAGTTGGATGTGATAGGTTTACTCTATGTCTAAAGCCCGTTTACTAGCTCCTTGGGTCGGTCAGGATAATAATGATCGATCAGCGATTTATCATACGATATCACGCATTGTAGGCAGATCGTTTTTGCTCAGACGTGAGGAGAAAGAACAATTCGTGCGCTACATGCGACTCTACGAGGAGTTTTGCGGTGTCCGAGTTTTGACCTATTGCATTATGAGCAACCACTTCCATATCTTAGTGGAAGTACCACCGAAGTGTGATCGAGACCTAAACGACGCAGCTCTTATCGCTCGCTTAGAGCTTCTTTATTCGAAGGAGCATGTGGCGATGGTTAGTGAGAACTTGAGCCTTCTATCCAAGGCCACTCATGTCGAAGGGCGTAAAGCTTACCTCGATCTCAGAGAAACTTACACCAAACGGATGTGGGATTTAGGGCTGTATATGAAGACGGTGAAACAACGGTTTTCGAGTTGGTACAACAATAAGCACAACCGACAAGGAACGCTCTGGGAATCACGCTTCAAGAGTGTGTTAGTAGAAAATGGCTACGCTGCGAGAACGATGGCAGCATACATTGACCTCAACCCAGTGAGAGCGGGCATGGTGGGGGACCCTAAAGACTACCGATGGAGTGGCTATGGCGAAGCTGTCGCAGGTGGGAAGCTTGCCAGAAATGGTGTGATGCGTGTCCTCTCCGAGCTCGATAGCGACACAGCTAAAGACGGCTGGACCGGCGCGAGAGATCTCGTGAAATACGATTGGCGCAGCGTTGCTGGGCAATACCGACTGATTTTATTTGAAGACGGCGCCAGCTTTCAAGAGCAAGAGGCCAGCGCTCCGTCGCGTAGTGGAAGACGT
>JBLHPP010000061.1:0-10613 GCA_047624385.1 Crocinitomicaceae bacterium | reverse complement strand
CTACAGCCTCACGACAAAAGAATGGGAGAAGTCCAATTAATAAAAGAGAGCGAGCTAAATGTATGTTCCAATCCACAGTGAAACAAACTGTGCAATACGCTAAGCAGCACCAACCTAAAATTGGTTCACTCAGATAAGAACAGCTTATATTGAGAAAAATAAGTAGGAAGAGTGAGCTACCTAGAAAACTCCAACGTGCTATTGGCATAAGTATTGTATGTCTAGATTCTATGGCTGAAGCTTATTGTGAACCGCGCCATTGTAAAAAGGTATGGTGAGCTTAGGGTTTTCGTGGGCTATCTCTCTGACACTAGGTTGGAGAGACCTATCCAACATATAAAGAATACCTAAACTCATCATGAAAACACAATACTACATCGGACTAGACGTGCACAAGGAAACAGTTGCAATCGAATCGCATATATTAAATCGAGCGCCAGATATGGTCTGAACCTCTCTATGTAGGCAATCCCGAACTCCAGTGACTGATCAGAAAATCAATCGGCTTATACGGACGGTAAAGTCGTTGATTTTCAAGGCGATGGAGTTCTTTTGCGTTGTAATCAAGGCAAAACCTTTCTCGGAAGGTTGGTTTCGATTGAGTGGTAAATATACTCCGTAGATTTGCTGTTCACGCTTATACTTCCTCCCCTATGAAGTTTGACGAGAACATAAAGATCTAACGCTATTTGACCCTAAATAAAACGTAGCTAATTCAACATTCGTAACGGATTGAAACCTAACAGTTTATTTTTCGGACCCCTCACCGATATCCGTCTGGACTAAGACGCTCTTATATCGGGGTATTGTTCGAGTCTTCATCGCTTATGTATAAATGGGTGCGTGTGTGTGGAATCCGTCGACTTAATAAAACTATTTCACGAATGGATCACCTCAGATCAAAAACCTTTAATTTTGTCGTGTGATATTAGCTCAAATAAGCAAGATTATTATTTGGGAGTGGGCCAATTCGTTTTCGGCTCCTTCGGAGGCGTTTTTTCTAACCTGCCGAAAGACGAATGGCCAGTTTTAGAAATCCATTCTTGTGCTTGGTTAAGATTTAAGGCGAAATCTCTCCCTATGAAATCCTCTGTGTTATTTTACCTCATAGCAGTTGCTCTTGCTCTCCATCTATCGGCTGAAGAGCATCTATCAAGGAAGGCTCCTGAGACTGTGAAAAATGAAATCCTTCCACATCTAACTTCTCTTGAAAAAGTTTTAGAAAAATCATCGTCGGCAATTATCGATGATGATTCTGGAGTCTTACTATTAAGAGAAAAATATTTTTGGGTCGCTGATTCAGGGAAGAGATTCCGCGTCTATCATACAATATCACAGGCGAAAACTGAGCAAGGTATCGAATATGCCTCGAAAGACATTTTCTCATATGACCCACTACTCTACAAGTTGCATTTGGTGAGTGCTCGGACAGTTCTGCCAGATGGGACAATCAAAGAACTAGCAGAAAATGCGGCATTTCTCCAACGAGGGCGCAGTGAAGAATCTTCTCAGACTTACCACAGTGATCGTGAGCTAGTGCTTATTCACCCTGACGTCAAGGTGGGCTCTATCATAGAGACCATCGTGGTCTACGAAGATATTACAGCACGAATCGAAGGGCAGTTTCTCTCAAGCCTATCGTTCTACCCTGGATGGCCAATCCAGCAGGATACCAACACTGTCGATATGCCAAAGAACATGTTTGATAAGTTGACCATTCATTCTATTGGCGCAGGAACCCCAAAGTTAAAGCATTTGAAGTCGAAAAAGAATCGAGTCCGAGTATCCTGGGATAGAAAAAATGTTCCAGCCTCTGATTACGAACCCGATCGAGCGCCTACGAACCAGGTTGGTCCTGCAGTACAAATGACGACATTAGCTAGCTGGGATCACCTAGCTGAATGGTATAACGGCCTGCTAAAACCGCAATCTATTCTCTCGGATGCACTCAAAAATAAGGCGGATGCCTGGACTAAAGGCATTAGCGACCGCGAAAAAATCATTTCTATCCTATTTCAGCATGTGGCTAATGATGTGCGCTACACTGGACTCGAATTTGGCGACTCCGGACTGCAACCTTATGATTGCAATCAAGTGTGGCGAAATCAATACGGTGATTGTAAAGATAAGTCCAATTTGTTGTGCGCCTTACTCAGCTACAAAAAAATACCTGCCTATGTGACCCTGATCAACACTCAGCACAAAGGCATCATCCAACATGAGGTTCCAAGCTATATGGCATTTGACCATGCAATCACTGCGATACCATCGAATTCCGATAATAAAGAATTTATATTCTGTGACCCCACTATTTCTTACGGCAAGCCTGGCATGCTGGCTCCATCCTCGTCAAACCGTGAGTCTCTAGTCGTTACTGGCGATAAAGCAACATGGGTAAAGACTCCATCAAATCACGCAGGTTCACTAAACTATGATTTCGATCTTAAACTTGACGATCACGGCGTACTCGAAGGCTGGTTGACTCTCTCTTCAGCTGGTTATTATTCGATCGGCACAGGCGAGAGGTATCACGGTCTCGACAGGCTCAGCGTGATTCGCAGTCTCAATCAGTTAATCGACAATTATTTCACTGGAGCACTGGTTGCAGATTATGTCATCGCAAAACCTACTCATAAACAATTCGAGGACCCAGTCATCATCAAAGCGTATTTCACCTGCCCTAGACTGCAGCCCGATGATAAAGGGAGACTCCATATAGATTTCCCTCATTCAAAAAATATGGTGATGGATTACGGTACTATAAAGACCCGGAAAACTGACTATTTCCAATGGCCTGACGACATTCGAGTTTCTTCACGTATAGAATTGCCTGCGGGCTGGAATATCGATTCATCGCCAGCACCGTTCGAGGCGATCACACCATATTATGACGCTCGAGCTAAATGGAGCAGCGGCAGTGGCTCTCAGCACCTCAGCTCTGATTGGCAGCTAAAGGTGATCACCGATACTATTCCTGCTCAAAAAATAGCGGTTGTGCAGCAAGCCAATCGCTCAATGAAAGCATGGATGCAAAAGTCTGCCTTGTTGACTCAGAATGAAGGCTCTGGAGTAGTTGATCGTCCTGAGGTTGAAATGTCATTAATGCCCACTGGTGAGGGCCAGTTGGAACTCGCTCATCGCCTCTATCCGCTCACGGGTAGGAGGGAACTACGCGAACAAGCCTTTGAAAAAGTGATCCAACTTTTCCCAGAAGATACAAACACGCAGTTCATTTCACGCGCTCGCATAGCGTATATAGCTTACTACCATAATGATTACAAAGTGGCTCAAGCGTTGTACTCCGGTTTACTAAAGAATGTGGCTTCAGATGCGGATCGGGATGAGGCTAATCTGGCTCGCTATCTCCATGCAGTAGTTGAGTACGAACTCGGAAACAGGACTCTGGCTATCTCTCAGTTAAAGACCCTCTCGCAGCAGAGCATGGTGTCTCCATATCGTCTGGGTTGGACCTACTCTATGCTCGGTGACTACTTAGCCGAAGATGATACCACTAGGAGTGAATCTATAGTATTTTACCAAAAAGCTCTGACTATTGAAAACGATCACAGCTCACACGCCATACAAGGATTTTTTCTGCAACTTTGCTTGGGGGGCGACTTGGTAGAGAGCTCAAAGATTTTGTCAGAATGGTTAAAAAATAATGGGGACCAGTCACTTGACACCATGGATGAACTGCTAGTCACCTTACTTTCTCAAACTGAGCCGGGCGTCTGGGAAACTGCTGCGAAATCAAGTCGATCCGTATTGCAGGCTCTAGCGAAGACTGCGACCGTGAATCTCACTGAAAAACTAAAAAAATTCAGTGAGGCACTAGAGAATAAGGCTCTTTTCAGTAGAAACAATCATTTACTGCGCAAAGAACTTTTAGATTTAATCAAAGAACTGCAGCCATCGTATCTAATAGATCAAACGATCCCACAAGAGCACGACACCCAAGCGAAAGTGGAGTCTTACATGGATGAGCAGTATAATGAAAACCACAAAGCATGGCTTAACGCTGTTTCCCATTACTTTCACCAGTACCAGCCAAACGAAAAATTCACCCATTATCTCTGGCAGCTCCTAACATACGTCGACTGGCAAGAGCATAAGGCAACACCAGTTATTAAGGAAGAATTCTACCTACCGATGGTGAAACTAAGTGAAAAAATCTCTCATAAAGATGGCAATTACTGGGAATGCCAATTCGCAATAGCCTCATGGCATGAAAGCTTAGAGCAATGGGATGAAGCTATAGAAATATATGATTCTATGATCATAGACCCTGATTGGAGTACTGATTTCGACCACGCCTGCTGGAATCGTTTAGGACACGCGCTAGAGCGCACTGGTCAATGGCAACGCGCCGCTTCATGCTATACTCGTTTTGCTAGCGAACGTGGCGATTATTCTTCAGTCTGTGAGCATCTGCTGCGCGCGGGCCTCCTCCAGTTACGCCTAGGAAAACGACAACAAGCGCTAGAAACTTGGCAGCTTTTGGTGGACACTCCAATCGCAGCTTGGCAAGAGTCTGATGAATCTGATGATATCCAAGTGGCTATTAGTCTGGCTCAAAAACCTGATGTTGCGCTCGAATATTGGAAGTCAACTCAAGTGTGGTGGGACGAAAATTACCTAGCAGCATGCCAAGATGTGGAAGTGAACTCTAAAGCTCCTTACCCACCCTACACTACAGAGACAGCCCCCGAAATTGAGCAGTCAATTCTCGGTGCTCAACAAGAAAAAAGCTTTGGCCTATTTTTAAAAGCACTCATGCCGGTTGCTGATTCAGCACGTTGGCTGCCTCACCGACTCATCGATTTGTACACTCTAGGATACGCTAACTCTCAGGCTTTCTCAGTAAACCAAAAAAAGACGTTCTATAGCATTTTGGCACACTACGCGAGCACCGTTAAGATAGGCGAACCAGAAAAAATCAGGTTTGCCGAAAGAATCGAAGTCGCCATGTTTTATGACATAGGAGAGACGAAAAAATCTCAGAGTAAAAGCAAAGAATATATAGGTAACGTCACAAATCGTAAATCCGACCATTTCGAAAGATTACTCTGGCTCTATATGCTTTCGGCCCAAGCGACAAAGCAAGACATTGATACACCTGCAAAGCTCGGATTAGATACGTGGAAAAAGGGAATCACTCACATAGACAAGCTTAGCTTCGCCCTCACTCTCAGCAAGCTTCTAGAATCTAACAAACAAAACAAAGAATGCATGTTAGTACTAAAAGAGTCGACTAAGACTACTGTAAAAAACAGTTCCCATTACACTCAATTAAAGACGATGCTTGAACGGAAAAGCAAAGGTGAGCATGCCGTCGCGAACTTCAACAAGGCCCTGGATAACTGGATGCTAAAGCATAAACCCATTTGGTATGACCACCTCCCACTGAAGTCCTTGGACGACCCAAAACTCCCACCAATTGATGAGCTGATTGCTGGTAAACAAGGTGAATTACACACGTTAGAATTCATCAAAGGCTTATTGCTTGCCACTCAATCTATCAATCTCCCACTTGAAAAACGTGAGGGAGCCTACTGTGCTGCAGTAAATAGAATCTACGCTATAACTAGCAATTGGGAAGACGCTAACAATTTCGTATTCGACAGCATCTCTCTTGAGCTGCTTTCAGACTCAGTGAATATGCAGATCATCTGGCCTAGCTACATCAATGCCAGCAGTAATGGAAAAATCGAGCACCTAGATAAATTTCTAAAGCATCCTGCCTACCAGCTTCTAAGAAAAGAACTCAAAGAGGAAATCGGACCTGACAGAAAGGCAATATGTAAGTTCATAGCGAATCAGGACCCAAGTGGTGCTCTAAAAATTGCGCGTGAGATCTCCCGAAAAAAGCTCAGCGAGAACTACCGTATTTCGAGCCTTATGTTCCTCTATAGTCAGTTTGCAACATTTGGAATGTTGGATGAGATGGAAGTTCTCCGCAAGGACGCCAAAAACTGGGTATTCGACTCAGCCACAAAACCAGGAAAACTGGAATCTAGATTACAAATGTCTCAGACGGCAAAAATGGCAAAAATCATTATCCCTATAACATCTAAGTTAGAAAAGGACACGAGAACCTTACTCGAAAAGAAAGCGCAGAATGCTCCAGAAAATTGGAAAAACTTCCGTAATCCTGCTGAATTCTCCGGCTTCACTCCTCAGCAGCGCGAGTCAATAAAATCTGCTCAAGTCCTATCTAAATCTGGATATGATTGCACTGCATTGTCTCATTGGTTTGTCTCTGGTTCATTTTGGCAACACTCGAAAAATGAGGTCAATGCTCCACTCTTATTGCTAGCCTTAGAAAATATTTTAGAATCTGAATTAGATGATGACATCAAGAACTACGCTATAATTACTATTATAGCAATCGGCGCTGATAGCCCTAGTATAGGAAAAATAGTCTACAAAAAACTAAACGATGAGCTAAAATCTCACCAAAGTAATGGAAACATAAAAGCGCTTCACTTGCTCAGCAAACAAAGTGTTCAGTTTGGTACAGATCAGGAAGTCAGTATTAACTCACTAATAGCCCAGGGCGGTAGTGGCTCCTTTCTTCAGGTCATTTCTGATTATGTGGCTCTTGGGATATTGCTCCATCAGCAAGACATCAAAGGGCTGCAATCCTTTATCGATAAAGCCAACAGCGATACTCTCATCGACCCAATGATAAATCACCGTATTATCAAAGCCTTACAGCTCTGTGAAGATGAAGACACGTTAGAACTTGTAGCAGAATACGCAGAAGAGCAGATTCGCGATAATGTTCTAGATTGCTGGGAGTCTGCCTCGCTGTCTATTTACCAAAGAGCCTGCGAGGTTGCACTACTCATAGGTAAAAAGGATCTAATTCCTGCTGTATGGTCAAAACATGTCTTGAGCTCACTCACTCCATATGAGCGTGAAGAAGCGCAAATCATCACTTGCTTCAAGAATGGTCAGTGGCAAGAAACCATTCACTTCGCTGACAAAGTTCTTCAAAGAAAGGGCATGGAACATGAAAAAAGACACGCGAAGTATTTCAAAGCCGTAGCCATGAAGAACCTCGGTGACGATCAAGGAGCCAAACCCTTATTCACCGAACTTGCAGAGATTAACCCGTCTTCATCTGAGTATTCCTACTTAGCCGCACAGCAACTCACCGCGGTGGCAAAACCTGCGACAAAAAAAGAATGAATAGATCTGAATAGGAGTGCGTCCAACCGGTTGAAATCAATTTAAATCAGTATGAAAAAACTCCAACTATTCAGTCTCGTCGTCGCCACCAGCCTTGCCCTTCCTAGCTGTATGACCACTTATGATCGAAACGGTCGTCCAGTCCAATCAGTTGACCCAGCGCTCGCAGTCGTCGGTATCATCGGCGCAGGACTTATCGGTGCAGCCATCGCTAGTGATAATGACGATCACTATGACAATCGCAGAGGGTATCATAACTCTCATCATGGCTACCAATACCAACCTAGGCCATGTCGCACAGGCCCTAGGCACCACTAGTCGCTGCGCTCTAATTAATAATTCCATTGCAGTGGTTTCCCCACGAAAGACGCCAGCGAGATGAAGTGTGGGGAGGGCGAAGGCTGGGGTCGCTGCGGTTCGTTGGTCTCAGAGAACTCGGCTATCTAGGTGGAAAACCTGGCCGGAGGTCTGGAGCATCGTTTGGTCGAGGAAGTGAACGAATCTTGCCACATTCTCGCTAGTATTGAATGCTCCTAGAGTGTGCTTATCTAATGCGCTCTGTCGTACTTCATCTGACACGTCCTCGGTCATTTTAGTTTCTAAGAACCCAGGAGTGATGACATTGACGCGGACCGAGCGGCTGCCCCATTCTCTAGCTAGGGACTTTCCCATCGCTACCAAACCAGCTTTTGCGGCGGCGTAGTTCGCCTGCCCTAATGGTGGCTTAAATGCTGAGTGACTAGACACAAAAACAACGTGGCCGGATCGGCGGCGCAACATCTGAGCACTCACTGCGCGAGCGCAGCGGAAGGCTCCCTTGAGGTTCACATCGAGCACATTGTCCCAGCTCGTCTCACTCATTTTTCCGAGTAGGCAGTCATCGGTCACTCCTGCAGCGCAGAGCAATAAATCAATGGGCCCACAATTGTTGATGAAGGCCTCGACTGATTCCGAATCACTCACGTCTAATTCTTGTCGTGACGGCGCGAGGACCTCCCAGCCACGTGACTGAAATTCTTCACGGCAAGCCATTGCTATGCCTCCTTCTCCACCAGTGATAAGCAATCGTTTCTGCATTCCTCTATATTACTGTTCGTTCTCCCTCCAAGAAGTAGGTATTTTGTGTAACCTCCCTCAGAAGCTTGCCCAATCACTATCAGATATCTATGGATCATGCAAATTTCATGACTCGCCATCGTCTCATGGTTCTGCCTACAAATGGTATAAGTAACTCGCATGGATAAATCCACCCCATACTCCATTTCCCCCTATGGCCCAGACCACTGGCTTCTCCAGTTAGAGTCTAGCGCTGACTACACATTTCTCCTGAAAATCCACCAACACACCTCTGAGATCGTTTTGGAATCGGTCTTGGGCTACGACAGTCTACTACTAAAAACCTGCCCCAATACCTCCTCTGACGAGGTATTGGATCACATCCAAGGTGCCAAATCACCCAAGGATTCAGAACTCGATCCAAGGCTTCACCGCATTCCAGTCCGCTACGATGGTCCCGACTTGGAAGAAGTGGCATCTTTGATAGGTCTATCGGAAGAGCAAGTCGTGAAGCTCCATAGCGATGCTCTCTACACGGTCCGCTTTTTAGGTTTTAGCCCAGGATTCGCCTACCTCGATGGGCTTGCTCCCGAACTCCACCTAGCACGCAGGAAAGTTCCGCGCACCAAAATGGCTACCGGAGCGGTTGCTGTCGGCGGATCTCACGCTGGCATCTACACCATCCCTAGTCCAGGTGGCTGGAATTGGCTAGGCCACACCGATCACCCACTTTTTGACCCCTCGCTGAATGGAACTGATGCCTTCACGCTTCAGCCTGGTGACACCCTTAAATTCATCCCCACGCTAGAGTCATGACAGAGAGTATAGCAATAGTCAGGCAACTGGGAGCTGGAATCAGCTATCAAGATCTAGGGCGAATAGGGCCGAATAGTTGGCTCAACTACGGCGTGGCCCCTGCTGGCTCGATCGATCCCTTTGCCGCAGCTGCTGCCAACTCCTTGGTCCACAACCTCGCTAGTGACACTGTGCTGGAGCTCATGTTAGGTGGAGCCGAAATAGAAATCCTCCGTGGTTGTTGGCTCGGCCATGTGGGTGGGCATCAATGCAAACAACTCCCTAGTTGGTCTGGCCGCTATGTCCACGCAGGCGAGACTCTACGCTTCACCCCCAGCGCCAATGGTGTCTGGAGCTACCTGGCGATTGCTGGTGGATGGGAGGCCACTAAGGTCTTTGGCTCCACAGCTCGCCATGACCGCTCTAATCTGGGTGACTTGACCCTGAAAGGGAGCCAGCTTCATCCCCACTCAACCCAACCATCACCACAACCAATGATTGTCCGTCGCACAACTGCTGCGGCTCAGCGCGACTACAAGGACCCGCCGAAAATCCGCCTTTCCCCGGGCCCTCACACTCAGTTACTTACTGATGCTCAAATCAAAAGTGTCACGCTGTATCCTTGGACTATTTCTTCACGCTCGGATCGCACAGGTTACCGCCTCCTCGGTGGTCCATCGTCGCAGCTTGTTCACCAGCACAGCATCCACAGCACCCCCACTCTCGCTGGCAGCCTCCAACTCCCACCCTCCGGCGAGCCCATCGTCACCCTCAACGACGGCCCGACAGTCGGCGGCTACCCGATCATTGGCCTTATAGCGCCAGAGGATTTGAGCTGGCTAGTCCAACAACACCCACAAAGGCCGCTCTCATTTATTTGGGTATAAAGGGCACCTCCGGCAACTCCCGCTGTCGGTGTGTGAGTTATTAATTCTTTAAATTTGCGAGCGTAGCTCGTTTTTGAAGATAGGCCCCCTTCGGGCTGGAAAGCCTTTCTGCGCAAGGCTGCGTTATTCTTCGTTCACGGATAAAAATCCGCTTACTCATCACGCCTAGCCTCGCTCGAAATTTTTTCCAGCACCACCAACGCTAGTTGCCGGAGGTGCCCTAAAGAACGATGCCAGGAAAATAAATCCGGATCAATTATACCACTTAGTGAATCAAAAGAGACTAATGCTGGAGTGACTTTTTGATCCATCAAGGCTAGACGAGGGAGTGGTGCGAGCACCATAACTGAGGAGAAACGCAGATTTATCAAGAAATCGCCCAGCACTATAAGCATTCCGCGAAGCGCATTTTCCTGAAACCCTCAAAAGGAACATTTGTCTCTTTGGTTTTGCTAAGTGGTATTAGACTCGCATGAACGGCGGCCTTGCACATACTCCCGCTATGCCAGAAATTTTTCTCAACTGCGATCTCGGTGAGTGGGAGTCCCCCGCTCAGACCGCCGCGCTTATGACCCACCTTCACATGGCAAACATCGCCTGCGGTGGTCACGCCGGTGACCGCCAGTCGATCCTAGACTGCGCCACTCTAGCAGAAAATCGAAAACCTATCGCAGTGAGCAC
>JBLHPP010000060.1:0-10682 GCA_047624385.1 Crocinitomicaceae bacterium | reverse complement strand
CACCGCTAGGATAAGCCCCATCAAGCGAGTCACAATATTGATCCCACCGCGGCCTAGGTAGTGTACGATTTTTTCACCTGAAACAAAGAAGAAGTATGTGACAACACAGAGCAGAGCAAACATGGCGACAGTGATTATAGATTCACTCCAGCCACCAGTGCTAGAGAAGTTGATCGTTGTCGCTATAGTTCCAGGTCCAGCTAAGATTGGAACTGCTAGAGGCGAAATAGCCACATCCGCATCTTCTTCGTCCACATTATCTTCACCTCTTGGTTTATGCATTTTGGAGCGTTCCCCATTGAGCATGTGGTAGCCGATCAAGAAAACCAAGATCCCACCAGTCACCCGTAACGCCGGCAACGTGATACCGAAAAGGTGGAAGATTGCATTACCCAACAAAGCAAATGCAGTGATCACGCAGAATGCAATCAACAACGATTTCTTCGCAATTTGCCTCTTTTTCTGTGCCGTCTCGTCTGCGGTCAGCCCTATAAAAACTGCGGTATTAGCCACTGGATTCATAATGGCGAAATAGCCGAGAAAGACTGTGAGTATGTGCCCAAGCAAGTCGTGTATCATATAAATTCCAAGTTAGCTCCATGGATCAAGATGTACAGCAGGTTTGCAGTAGGATAAGAATAGCTAGCCTAGGTAGGGTAGGACGAGGAACTGTCAAGGCAACATTCTCACCAGTTACAAAAGTCTATATCCTTGCATAGCTTTACACAGGAATCTCAATTAATAAAAAAGGCGCCCCATTCGGAGCGCCTTTTAAAATTTATTAAATCAAATGCTTACTTGAGCATGTCGACGAGCGTGCGTCCCATCTCAGAAGGCGTCTCGGAGACTGCGATGCCGCACTCTGCCAGGATACGCTTCTTCGCTTCAGCTGTGTCGTCTTCACCACCGACGATAGCGCCAGCGTGGCCCATACGGCGTCCCGGAGGAGCTGTAGCACCAGCGATGAAACCAGCGATTGGCTTGGAGCAGTGCTCAGCAGCCCAACGAGCAGCTTCAGCTTCCGCGTTACCACCGATCTCACCGATCATGATGATTGCTTCAGTCTCGTCGTCGTCGTTGAACATCTTTAGAACATCGAGGTGGGAAGTGCCGTTGATTGGATCACCGCCGATACCCACACATGTCGACTGGCCGTAACCTAGCTGTGTGAGCTGGTATACTGCCTCGTATGTGAGGGTGCCTGAACGGGACACAACACCTACGTTACCACGCTTGTGAATGTAGCCAGGAGCGATACCAATACGGCAACCGCCGTGTGAGTTCTCGCCAGTCCCTGGGGTCACAACGCCTGGACAGTTAGGCCCGATAAGACGCGTCTTCTTGCCTTGCATTGCAGCTTTCACACGCATCATGTCAGCCACTGGGATTCCCTCAGTGATACAGATAACGAGGTCGAGGTCTGCGTCAACAGCTTCGAGGATCGCGTCAGCTGCGAATGGTGGTGGCACGAAAATCGCGGAAACAGTAGCGCCGGACTGCTTGGCAGCGTCGGAGACTGTGTCGTAAATTGGAGTAGCCGTGCCGAATGTCTGACCGCCCTTACCAGGAGTCACACCAGCAACGATCTGTGTGCCGTAGTCGAGGGAAAGCTGTGCGTGCTTACCGCCGAAGCCACCTGTGATACCCTGAACGAGCACCTTGGTGTTTTCATCTACTAAAATAGCCATGATTATTTAAATTTGAGATTTGTAATTTGAAATTTGTAATTACCCTTTAACTGCAGCAACGATTTTCTTTGCTGCGTCGTTGAGGTTGTCTGCGCCGATAACAGCGAGGTCGGATTCAGCGATGAGCTTCTTACCCAGTGCTACGTTGGTACCTTCGAGGCGAACAACGAGTGGTATATTAATATCAAGCTCAGCTGCTGCTGCGAGGATGCCTTCTGCAATAATGTCACACTGCATGATGCCACCGAAGATGTTCACGAGGATACCTTCGACTTTAGGGTCAGAAAGGATGATCTTGAACGCTGCAGAAACTTGCTCTTTAGTTGCCCCACCTCCTACGTCGAGGAAGTTTGCTGGATCACCACCGAAGTGCTTGATGATATCCATTGTCGCCATTGCAAGACCTGCGCCGTTCACGAGACAAGCGATGTTGCCGTCGAGACCGATATAGTTGAGGTCAAATGATGAAGCTTCGACTTCACGTGGGTCTTCTTCAGATGTGTCGCGCATGGCAACGATATCTGGGTGACGGTAAAGTGCGTTGTCGTCGAAGCCGAACTTAGCATCGAGAGCGAGCACGTCGCCAGTAGGTGTCACTACGAGTGGGTTGATCTCAACCATGTCGCAATCACAATCGATGAAAAGCTTGTAGAGGTTCTTGATGAGCTTAGAGAACTGCTTTGCCTGATCTCCCGAGAGCTCAAGTGCTTTAGCGAGTTTGCGCACTTCGAACGGCTGGAGGCCTGCGAGTGGGTGAACGAACTGGCGAGTGAGCTTCTCTGGAGTCTTCTCGGCCACCTCTTCGATGTCCATGCCACCTTCTGTAGAAGCAACGATCACTGGCTGTGATGTGTCACGGTCTAGAAGGATAGCGAGGTAGAGCTCGCGGGAGATGTCCGCTGCTTCAGCTATCATTACTTTATTTACTAGACGACCTGCTTCACCAGTCTGGTGAGTAACGAGTGTCTGGCCGAGCATCTTGCTCGCAAGATCACCTGCTTCAGCTGGAGTCTTAGGGAAGTGAACTCCTCCTTTGAAACCGTTTGTAAATGTGCCTTTACCGCGACCACCTGCGTGGACCTGCGCTTTTATAACAAGGTCGTTGCCGCCAATTGCTTTGGCTGCAGCTTCCGCTTCTTCCGCTGTGCTAGCTACCATCCCATTAGGACTTGGCACACCGAACTTCTCGAACAGCTCTTTGGCTTGATACTCGTGAATATTCATGGATTTGAACGCCTTCATGGCGTAACGCGCGGCTTCTAGCCTCATGACAGTGAACGGTCAAGGTGAATCAGCACTACAATTGGAACAGCTCGCCAATTTACTTGTGGGCACCTCCGGCAACTACCGACGATGCTGTTTTGTGTGTTTAGGTTGAAAATTTGTAAGCGAAGATTAGGTGATTAAAATAGAACCTTACGGGCAGAAGAGTAAACCTGCGTATAGCTTCGTTTCATTTCACACAGAGATATTTATCTCTGTGTGAAATGCGCCTTGCTCTACTTGTTTTACTTTTTTGCATCATCATCGCTAGTTACCGGAGCTACCCTTGTACTAATAATAATCAAAAACATGAATATAATTAATACAACAAAACTATCTTGCCTCTACCGGTAACACAGCAATAGTGTTGCCTTTTGATAGATTTCATTAGAACCTATCAATTAGCCGTTATGGAACTTGACCTTATTGATGCACAAATTGACCTTAGCTCCTTCTCTCCTAGAGAGATTGAGGAAGCTCTCGAAGACCCGTTTGCCATTCGTTTCTTACCTGATCACGACCGGCTGGATGGCGAGTCACGTTATTACATGATAGGTCGCACAGTAGCCGACAGGTTCTTATTCCTAGCCTTCTCTACCGATGGTAAGAAGGCACGTATCTATGCGGTCCGGGAAATGGCTGAAGCGGAAAAGCGCTTTTACGACCGCAAGTACGCAGAATACAAATAAAGTACTCCTATGAATACAATTTATAAATGGTCCGAGATACCAGAATTCCAAGACGATCTAGAAGAATCCGCATATTGGGAAACCCATGAACTCGACGCCAAGCTCATGATTGGTTCAGTCCACGAACGAGATGCGAAAGAATCTACCACCATCACTCTCCGCTTTGACCCGCGTATGCTTTCGCGCATCAAACGCATGGCACGTTCACGTTACCTTAATTACCAATCGATGATGAAGCAATGGCTCTCTGAACGACTTGAGGAAGAAGCTCGGCGGTCTGATCAGTCTGACTAAACCAGCCCATCCGAATGCTAAGACGCTTTACGCACTTTGGTCAAAAGCGACCAAATGCATGGATCATAGCTTGGGTCTTATGGTTTATCACCCTCTGCTTTCTCTCCTCTGGCTCCACTGCGCCGCAAGACATACCTAAAATTCCCCACCTCGACAAAATCGCCCACTTTGGATTTTTCTTCGGAGGAGCCGGATTACTGAGTGCCTGGCTTCGTCACCGGTTTCAGAAGTTCAATGCTCCCCAGTGTATTGGGATTACTACTATACTAGGTTCGATTGTTGGCGTGATCGATGAATACCACCAAACCTTTACTCCTGGACGATCAGGCAATGACATTGGCGACTGGACGGCCGACACACTCGGTAGCTTTACCGGTGCAATCGTTATGATTCTCGTCCTGAAATACACGGCAACATGGGACAGCAGAAAGAACCAATCTCAGATCAATTCGGAAAGTTCTTAGTGAATACACATATTTTTCACTCACATGCTTGACAGATCGGGAAATCCTTTTTAGGTTCCGCCCCGACCTGTTTTTAACAAAAATTTTCATATATATATCATGCGTGGAGTAACAATCAACAAAGGCGAGCCAGTAGATCGCGCCCTTAAGCGTCTAAAATCCCTTCTCGACAACGAAGGCATCCTCGAAGAAATGCGCCGTCGTCGTGCATTTGAAACACCAGTACTTCGCGCTAAGCGCAAATGTCGTACTGCTTCTAAGCGTAACCGTCAGCGTTTCCGCTACACAAGCCCAACACAGGACGCAGCAGCAGCAGCAGCAAAAGCAGCTCGTCTTGCAACTGAAGCTTAAGCTTAGGCAAACCTGATTTCAGGTCTCTTTCACGGGCATCCTTTTTATTAAGGATGTCCTTTTTTGTCTCTGCTAGCACGAATCACCTAACTTGATGCTTGGAAAGGACTCTCTTTAGCTTTACCACTCAGCTCCAGTAGCTGAATATCATGCGCACTCTATACATTCTTTATAAAAAAGAGCTTAAACACTTTCTAACCACACCGTTTGGTTGGGTCGTGCTTGCCTTTATCATGCTGTTGCAGGGATTTTCCCTAACGTCCGTGTTAGAGCAATACGAAAAAGCTCCAGTGCAGGTAAACATACTCTATTCCTGTCTCTCCACGCCAATATTTTGGTTCTACTTCATTTTTATCTTCCCGCTAATAACGATGAAGCAATTTGCGGAAGAAGAACGTAGCGGCACATTAGAAAGCTTGATGACAGCCCCGGTCACCACATGGCAGGTCGTCTTTTCAAAGTATCTTTCTTCCTACACATTTTACGCTATTCTCTGGATCCCTGTACTCTTACACATCAAGATCTTCACATGGGTAACAGGCTCGCCCGCACCAGTCACGGGGGCTGAGATGCTCGGATCTTTCGGTATACTGTTACTTATTGGAGCCTTCTTTATTGCAGTGGGGATTTTTGCATCCGCGCTCACATCCAGCCAGATCATTGCCGCTATCATCACCTTTGGACTCTTGGTCTTCCTCATCTTCATGGGCCTCATCCCAAGTATAGCAGGCGACACCTTCCAGGGCGCACCAATCTTCCACTATGTTTCAGTCCACGAGCATCTCTCTTATTTCTCCAGAGGGCTAATAGATCTGCGACCGATAGTATTTTACCTCTCCATGAGCGCGCTCACCCTTCTTTTCACTCACCACCTCGTCGATTACCGACGCTGGAAACACTGATACCTTACCATGTCAGAAACATCTCATAAAAATGAGCCTGAACTCGACGGCTCAGTCAACTCTGACCCAGTCAAAAAAATCAATCGATTTGGCCTCGGCTCGTTGGCGCTTTTCCAGCTTGCCCTTGCGGTGGTCTGCGTCATCTCGCTCAACTTCCTCTCGTGCACCAATCACAAACGCTTTGACCTTACCCGCCACGCTGATTTCACGCTTTCACAAACCTCAACTCAGTACTTAGAGAACCCAGAGATTCGCAAACGACAGCTTCCTATCAAGATGGTGGCTATCATTAAGCAACAATCACCCTACTACCAGCGCCTGCGCGGACAGCTTGAAAACTACCGTCGCTTTTCGGATAATAACATCGAGCTCGAATTCATCGATCCCACACTCGATCGCGACCGACTACAGGACTTTGTCACCACCTACCAACGTGACATTTCTGAGGAAACCATCCTCATCGACGCTCGAAACACCATAGCGGATGCCGAACTCTCTCCTGAAGAAGAGAAAATAGATCTGGTAAAACACATTCGTACTATCCCCGTGAAGTCATTGTTCATCGAAGAGTTCGATACATTTAACAACAAATTCATCTCAACCTGGAATGATGAGTCCTACCTCACTTCATACCTGCTAAGCGCCGCAGAAGGTATCCCTCGTCGATTTTACTTCATCGTCGATAAAGCTCGTATTGATGAACAGAACAAAGGGACTCCAGCATGGAAGAACTTCCAAGCCTTGCTTCTTGCTCAGAATATTCAACTTCTGCCATTACAAATTTCTTCCACTCAGAAAATTCCTGACGACGCAGAAGGCATCGCCATTATCGGGCCAGCCTTCGATTTTGATGAGCGAGAGATCGCCACCCTAGCTGAGTATTGGGATCGTCAATCTGCCAGTTTATTCGTCACTCTCAGCCCTGGCGCCAAACTCAAGAATTTCCATCGCTTCCTTCGTGAGTATGGGATTTCACCTCAGGACAATCGCTTAATGCGCGTGAGCAACTCTGGAAAAACACTCACCTCAGCCCGCGCATTTTTCACCCAAGGCCCGGAAATCAACAAAGGGCTCGCTCACCAAGCCACTCAACTCGACGGCCCTAGTTTAGGCCTCGAAGTCATGAGAACCAATGACCGGCTCGCCATCCGCAACATCACTCCCTTCGCACTACTGCAAGCCGCAGATGGGTGGTGGGGTGAAAGCAAATACACTGAGCTCGAACCAAGCTTCGACCCACGCGAAGACCAAGGCATCATCAAAGGCGCAGCAAACCCGACACCAGTCCACCTCGCAGCTGCAGTGGTCCGAGGACGCCAGAACAGCGACCTAACTAACCCTCTCACCTCACGTATGGTTGTCATTGCTAACACAGACTTCCTACGCCCAGATAACGCACGTGAAGAGATGTCCTATTTCATCAATTCTACCATCAACTGGCTTGTAGGCCGCGAGAGCCTCATCGGCATCGGGCCTAAACCAGTCTATCGTAAGAAGATCACGGTGCAATCCGCCCACAAGTCGTTCATCGACCAAATCACCTTGATCTACCTTCCATTCGCCACCTTGCTTATTGGCTTGGTCCTCTGGAATAGCCGTCGCACCTAACCAGCCCAGTCACATATTTGTGAAGACCTTCGTCTCCCTCATCCTCATTTTTTGCACTGCCGGCTTGGTAACCCTAAGCCTCAGGCAGCTTGGGCGCGTGGATTTTCTCGACAATATTTCCACCCAACCCGCTAAAGAAAAATTCACACCACTCTTCGATCAAAACCTCTTTACCACATCGAATGTGGTCATCGAGACTCCAGACCACAAGAAGATGGTATTCTCTTTTAATGCCAAAACTGGATTATGGTTTGGAACTAAACCATGGCAGGACAGAGCCGACGGACCGAAAGCTGTCGAAAAGCTCATCCTCTTTGCTTTGAATGCGGAAATCCAAGATCACATTGAAGTGAACAAAGAGAACTCTAAAGAACTTGGGTTTGGTAAGACTGCATTCAAAGTGCGATTCACTAACAGCCTGAACAACACCATTGCTGACTTCAGCATCGGTAAGTCTTCAGCATGGAAAAAGAAAATTGAAGGAGAAGATGAAATTCTCATCCCCACCGTCTATCTTAGGCTTAAAGGCAAGGGTGCAGACGACCATATTTACCTCTGTACCGATACATCTGGCGATATTCACTCTCTCTTTGCTGACAAAGCGCGTGCGTTTAGAGATCACCGTCCCTTCGCACTCAATATTGACACACTCCAAAAAGTCCGACTCCTACGTGGCAAGACGGAAATCGTCCTGAGCCACGCACTCCCCACTGCTCCATGGGTCCTTACTAAGCCGCTAGAGTTAGCAACAGGACGCATCGCTGCCATGCAGTTCTTGGCAAACCTCTCAAAGCTAGAGGCCATTACTCTCCACCCAAGTAACTCTGTCACTCTCCCCGACAACCCAGAAGGCATGCTCGAAGTCTCAGTCACCACCTTTGGCTCCGACGAAGAAGTCACGCTCAAAGTCTACCCAGCGGTTGAAGGTGCTGGCTCATGTTTCGCTACTGTTAGTAATCGTGATATCGTGTTCGAGCTTCCACTTATCGCCACACCGAAAACATCGAACTATATCACTCAGCTCCCTGACTCGGTGAACGAGCTCCGCTCTCGAAAAATGATGCAATGGAGCAAGCAAGCACGAACCGACCTCCGCTCCATCATAGTGCGCAGCCCCAAAACTCCATCTGAACCAGTCATCGTCGCGCGCATTCCCGGCTACCCCTACAAACTCATCACTCCTAATAATGAGAAGGAAGCCATTGACGAAAGCGTCTTTGCCGAGCTGATGCAAAAAATTGCCAACACCCCGATCAAGGACTTCGCTAGCGATGCAGCAATTGACCTAGCCCCCTTCGGTCTAGATAAGCCATCAATCATCGTTGACTTCATCTTCTTTGGCTCGGCCCCGGTACAATTACACTTTGGTAAAGTCACACGTGAAGCCGAGGATGGAACCAGCAGCGAAACCTACTACGCAAGTCTCCGCGGTACTCCAATCGTCTGGGAAGTTACTGCGGATCTTGTCTCCAGTATCCCCACCCGCTATTGGGCATGGCAGCCAAAGGATATCTGGAACCTTCCAGTCATCGATATCGTCCAATTCACTGCCCAACAAGCTGGCAAAGAAAAGCTCACCGTCGACTATAATTACTTTGAGGACAGCTTCGTTGCTAAAATAGGAGACAAAGACATGAGCGATCAACTTCTCCCCCAGCGCGCCAAATTCTTCCTCAACGCAAATCATCTTCTCATCGCCCAAAACCGCCTCAGCCCAAACAATGCAGCCGCGATCGAAGCCCTAAAGATTCCAGCATTCACTGCCTCAATTAGTGTTCAAGAATTTGACAACGAGGGAATGCCGTCGCAATTGTCTACACACACACTCACACTCGGCAAATCATCAAAATCTGGCAGCAGCGCATTTTATTACGCCAAATCGAGCGACATAGACGGCTACTTCATCCTCAGCCTCGACACCGTTCGTAAACTTGCAGCACTCGACCTTTTCGAAGAAGAGTAGGCTTACTGACAGTCATTGGTCACTAGTCATGAGTCATTGGGCTATCGAATTGAAACCAAATAATGGCTCCTCTTGTACAAATCTTAAACCTCCAACCTTAAATTCTCCATGAACACAGAGATACGCTCACAATTTCCGATTCTTCACCAAAAAGTCAATGGTAAACCGCTTGTCTACCTAGACAACGCAGCCACAGTGCAGAAACCTCAAGCCGTACTTGATGCCTCCCAGCGTTACTACTCAGAGATCAACGCCAACATCCACCGCGGTGTCCACTATCTCTCACGTAAAGCTACAGATGCCCACGAGGCGGCCCGCACCAGCATCGCAAAATTTCTCAACGCTCCCCATGAGCACGAAATCATTTTCACCGCTGGCACCACCGACGGCATCAACCTCGTGGCTGACACGCTCGGCCTCTCTGGAAAAATCTCTAGCGGCGACCGTATCCTCATCTCTGGATTAGAGCACCATTCTAATATCGTGCCATGGCAAATGCTTTGCCAGCGCACGGGAGCAAGCCTCGACGTCATACCCATCACCGACTCTGGCGAATGGGATCTCAGCGACATCGACACACTACTCACAGAAAAAACCAAACTCGTTGCAGTCAACCAAGTCTCCAACGCCCTAGGAACCATCAACCCGATCGACACCCTCATCGCCAAAGCGAAAAAGGTCGGAGCCTGGACGCTCATCGATGGTGCCCAATCAGCTCCACACATGGCGATCGATCTTCAGGCGCTCGACTGTGACTTCTTCGTGTTTTCTGGCCACAAGACCTACGCTCCCACAGGCATCGGCATTCTATGGGGCCGCACTGAACTCCTTGAAATGCTGCCACCTTGGCGTGGTGGCGGAGAAATGATTAAACAAGTCACCTTCGAGAAAACTACCTACAACGAACTCCCCTTCAAATACGAAGCTGGCACCCCTAACATCGAGGGAGGTATTGCTCTAGCAGCTGCGCTTGAGTGGATGCAGGACATAGGGCTCGATACTATTACAGCCCAAGAGGACAAGCTCCTCACGCTCGCAACCGAAGCAATTTCAGAAATTGATGGTATTAAAATCTACGGTACAGCTCCGCAGAAAGCATCCGTCCTCTCCTTCGGTATCGAGGGCGTCCACCACTTTGACCTTGGCACACTGATGGATCAAATGGGTGTGGGAGTTCGTACCGGCCACCATTGTTGCCAGCCGCTCATGCAGCGCTTTGGCATCACCGGAACCACCCGTGCCTCCTTCGCTGTCTATAACACAGAGCAAGAAGTAGAAGCCCTCATCACCGCCGTCAAAAAGGCCTCTATGATGCTAAAGTAGCAGCGGAGCTGCTGTCATTAGTCAAAGGTCATTGGTCATTAGGCCAACTAGTTGAAACCCAGAAAATCTATCGTATGGCCTTAAGTGCTCGCTACTAGCTAGGGTATTTCTCGAATCTTTATTTTTTTCCTTCTCAG
>JBLHPP010000059.1:0-10731 GCA_047624385.1 Crocinitomicaceae bacterium | reverse complement strand
AAACGTGAGCACCCGAACGATCCCCTTCATGGAGTTACTCTAGAGACGATGCTCAATGATTTGGTCGATTTCTATGGCTGGGATGACATGGCTTGCCGTATTCGCATCAATTGTTTCGCTAAGGACCCGAGCGTCAAATCGAGTCTCAAATTCCTTCGCAAGACCCCCTGGGCACGCTACAAAGTGGAAGACCTCTATAAGCATCTCAAGCAGGTGGAGGGTTAGAGGCCAATGGCACCTACTTAAGGGTCTTGGTCGTCAATTGAGGCAATGGAAGATTTAGGCCTCTTGAGTCGAGTAGCTAGCATCTTGGTAGATGAAACAGATAGCTAGCATGTTGAAATAAATAATGCGTCTCAAAGCTGGCCGAATAGGCTTAACTAAGCGCCGTTGGGCTATTCGTGTTGTTCGCGGTAGATGCGCTTTTCTTCTAACCAGAGAACCGGCAGGTGTCGATAGGGTAATTCAAGATGAGGGGTCCGTGTTACCTTAATATGAGGGCATTGAGTGAGAGGCCCGAGGGCTTTGCTGACTTGGCTTCTGCTGTAGTGAGCTCAAGAAGGAAGGAGTCGTGCCCATTGAACTGCTCTTTAGTGAATGTGAGGCTGGTGCCAAAGGAAGTATTCTGGCTGTCGCTTTTATACTCGTAGGCTGGGGTCAGCTCTGTTGCTCCATCTGCTGAGAGGATGCGTAGCTTAGCATCGCAGTTCCATGAGGTGAAATGGAGCTTGAGCATGCGCACTGACTTAGCTTGCTCATTGGAGACTTCGATTTTCCAGCCGTCACCGATTTCGGAGGATTGAGCGTAGAGGTTTGGGTGTATCTGCGTTTTCTTAATGTCTAAGAAGGTGAGATTACCGACTAATCTTTCTGAGTATGATGCGTTGCCTATGAGAGATACCTTTTTGATAAAATCACTCTCCGGGCGACTGAATTTATCCCAATCAGTGAGTGGGCTTTTAAAGACAACCCAGTCTAGTCTCCCTCTATCGAATACATTACGGTTCTTTGTGGAATGCCCTTCACTTACAGAATTACTATAAAAAGTCAGCATATTGAGGGCGGGGACGGAGGGTTTACTGATACGGTTGTTGGAGGGTTCTGGCTCGACAACGGCAGGCTTAGTCTCAGAGCTCTCTTCGTAGAAGGACTTAGCACCGTTTTCCTCTGGCGACATGAAAGCTATGCTCACTCCCACAATAAGTAACAGAGGGAGTGTGATGGCGAGGATGAGCTTCTTTTTGCCCTTTGCTTGTGGAGTTCCAAGAGTATTGACAGAAGAAGTTGCTGGAAGCGCTACATGGACTTGGGCAGAGGTCAGGCGCGCGGGTGCCGTAGCTACCACTGCTGCTGGGTTATTGGCCGCGGCCACGGCTGAATTGACTTGTAGCTTTGCTGGCGAGGTAGCCTTTCTGAGGAGAGGCACTGCTAGGGTGGTGGCAATGGGACTCGCTACAGCTGCTGTGCTCTTTTTAGGAGGAGGTTTGGGAAGCGTTTGGAGGGCTTCTGCTGCAGACTGAGGGCGTTTGGAAATATCACAGTGAGTGAGACTTTTGATCCAGTCAACAAATGCAGGTGTGAGATCCCCCCTGTAGTTGGTGATAGGGGGAAGGGCTCCAGATTTATGAAGCTCTTTAACTTCGTCGATGGACTTGAACGCAAATGGATGGCCACCAATCAAGCTGAGATAGACCAAGTGGCCGAGCATATAGTAGTCTGAGACTGCGGTCGCAGGCTCGCCGTCGAAAAGCTCTGGTGCTAATAGTGCGGGGTCGGCCATCATGGCGTAGCTGGAGTCGGCTCCCTGGATCAAAGGAGCGAGCCGTGAGAGGCCCATGTCCATGATGATGTAGCTGTAGCCTCCGCGTGCGCGGCTAGTGAGCATGATAGAACCCGCTGTGAGAGCCCCGTGGATGAAGCCGGCTTCGTGCGAGTGAGTGAGAGCGTCGAGCAACTGACTGGCCATTTCGTGAGCCTCATGTTCCTCAAAGGGAGTTTGGACAACGACATCAGAGAGACGCTGTCCCTCAAGTAACTGTGAGACGAGAAAGGCCCCATCTTCGTCCACTCCTGCATCCAGCACTGTGAGCAAATTTGGGTCTTGGAGGCTGCCTAGCTTTTGAGCAATTGTCAGAAATTCTTCTTCCCAGTCGGCGGATGATGTGTCTCCACCAGCGGAATAGAAGCGGCGCACAGCAACAGTCCTACGCAGCTGAGTGTCCTCTGCAGTATAGACTCCGCCAGTGCGGCCTTTCCCTATCAGGGAATTGATTTCATATCTTTCTTCGTCCATGTGCTAAAAGTTAAGGAACAGCTATGCGATTTGTATAGCAAAGACAGTCCAAGGCAATCTCTGAGTGTGAAATACCAGAACTTTAGAGATTATCGTTAATCCATGGGAGTGCGGCTTCAAGAGCCATGGACCGATGGCTGAGTTGATTTTTTGCGCTGCTAGGAAGCTGAGCGAAGGTCTGATCGTACCCGTCTGGGATGAATAGTGGGTCGTAGCCGAATCCTGCGTCGCCACTCAGTGAATCGATAATGCGGCCTTCCACAGCTCCGGAAAAATGTGCCAATCGTTGGCCATTTTTTGCCAATACGATGACACAACGGAAACGGGCTGCCCGGCTACTTTCGCTGGGTAACTTCTGCAGCTCTGCAAGTAATTTGGCGTTATTGGCAGCGTCATTACCATCCTCACCGGCATAGCGAGAGGAATAGACTCCTGGGTCTCCAGCCAAGGCATCTACCTCGAGTCCCGAATCATCCGATAACACCCATTGGTCGGTGAGTTTACTGATTTCGACGGCTTTGAGCGTGGCATTCTCTAAGAAAGTGGTGCCGGTCTCATCGACCTTTGGAAATTCTTTACCAGTCAGGTCATCGACGATGTAGTTACTTCCAAGAATTTCTTTGATCTCTTCTGTCTTATGGGAATTGCCAGTTGCTATAAGGATTGCAGTCGGTTCGGTCATAGGTTCTTTTTGCATTTAATTTGAAAATTGGGAATAAAATACCCAGTTCGTACCGCTAATGTTTATGATGAGTCTTAAAAAAACATTACTAAGCGCCATTGCGACTCTCGCGGTCACGGTTACCAGCCTGTTTGCTGGTGAAGGATGGATGACTAATATCGACGAAGCAAAGGAGCTCAGTAAGAAAGAGAATAAACCTCTCTTTGTTGAGTTCACCGGCTCCGACTGGTGCCCTCCATGTATAATGATGGAGAAAAAAGTTTTCTCAAAGCCAGCCTTCAAATCTGGTGCCGAGGAAGATTTCATCCTTGTGAAAATCGATATCCCTAATGGTGATAAAATACTTAAAGTTAAAAATCAGAAAGTGTTAGAGAAATATAATGTTTCTGGTGTGCCCACGGTAATTTTATTGGACCCTAAAGGGAAAGAGTTTTCCAGATTTTCAGCTTCGAAGTTCAACTCGGTTGACAAGATGTTAGCTCATTTAAAGCAACAGCTTCGACTCAAGGACATGTTCTAAAAAATTTATTGTGTAGTAACCGTGGTTAAAAAGGGTGTGCGCGTCAAAGCGCACACCCTTTTTATAACACTTAGTTAAATCTATTTTGGTGAGCATTGAGACGCATTATTTTGCTTCACAGTTCTAATTATTCGTTCCATCTATCAAGATTTTTAAGTAAGTGGTATTATTGTCTAGAACTGGCTATTGGGATGAATGAATCATCCTGAGATAGGATTTAGCGGAAATTCGCAACCAACCAGCGAGAGAAATCTTCAATTTTTGGTAAGGTTTTCTACTTGTATGGCCTATAAGAATGAAGATGAAATTATTCCAGTCCAAGCAGGCTAGTCCGCAACAGATGCAGGAGTTCGTGAGTTTACTGACTGAGCAT
This sequence comes from Crocinitomicaceae bacterium, assembly GCA_047624385.1. GTDB lineage: Bacteria > Verrucomicrobiota > Verrucomicrobiia > Verrucomicrobiales > Akkermansiaceae > Rubritalea. Next base: position 6,863 of record JBLHPP010000059.1, on the reverse strand, counting down.
CAGGACACGATTCGTCTGTATATCCGGTCTTTACTACCGAGCTATGTGGATCCTCGGGATTTGTTGCAGGAGGTAAATATAGTGCTCTGGCAGAAAATGAGTGATTTCAAGCTGGGGACAAACTTTGGTGCGTGGTCCTGCACGATTGCGTATTACGCAGTCTTGACCCACCGCAAGAAGCTCAAGCGTGAGGGAGTCATGATCTTTAATGATGAGCTTAGCCATAACTTGATGGAACAAATGAGCGAGCAGAAATCAGAGGGCACGGGCGATCACATGCGGGCCTTAGGCGTGTGCTTAAAAAATGTGAGCCCAGCTAACCTGAAGTTATTACAGGCGCGATATGATAAAAATGCAATAAGCTTAGAAACACTTTCTAAGGAATCTGGAAGAAGCATGAATACGCTCTATGTGAGCCTCACTCGTCTCAGAGCCTCACTGAAAAAGTGCATCCAACTAGGATTGCACGAGAAAAGGGGGCTGGCATGAATCAAAATGAATTTGAGTCTGCGCTGAGTAAATTGGTGGATGGGAAACTATCACCCAGTGAGTTCGATCAACTAGAATTGTGCTTACAGAGTTCTGCAGAAGCGCGTGAGAACTATCTACAGTTTATAGCACTACATGATGGCTTAGATTCGGAAATGCAGAGACTTAGTTCTGCGCAAATGATTGGTACCCCTGTGGTGCCAATCGATGAAATTCTTAAAAGACAAAATAAGCGAAATCTTTATACCGCAATGATTGTGGCGGCAGCAGTCGTGCTACTGACTTTCTTTCCCTTGCGTATTTGGCTGATCACTGAAGACCAAAGCCCTGGGGTCACCTACCGTGTAGCTCACAGTTCGAATTATTCTGTTTCTGGTAGAGCCACTGATGAGGAAATCTTCCATATCGAGAAGGGTGAACACGTCATTCTTGAACAAGGCAGCATGGAACTTTCTTTCCGTAATGGTGTGCGCTCAGTGATCAATGGTCCTGCTGAGTTTACATTGCTAGATGGCGATGTTTTAGAAATGAACCGCGGTGTTGGTTGGTTCCAAGTACCTCAGCAGGCTATAGGATTTAAAGTGATCACAGAATCGTTAGAGGTGGTAGATCTAGGCACGGAATTTGGTGTGCTAGCGGGTTCGCATATTCGGGATGAAGTGCATGTGCTGAAGGGAAAAGTGCGAGTTAAACCCTTATTAATAAAGGGGCTAGAGATCGACCTGAGTGCTGGTGAAGCCCGGGTTGTGAGCTTGAGCGGCGACTTAAGCCCGATCGATTTGGCGCCCAATGCTTTTTTAAGAACACTACCGGACACATTACCTTATTTATACTGGAGCTTCGACAAGGAGGAAAGCTCGGAGTATGTGGTGAAAGGAAATGATCCAATCTCTAGCGATCTAGCATCGGGGGTGTATCCTTCATCAGATGGCAGCGGCGTACGCCAGCTCTATTCAGGAAAGTCTGGATTGGCCATTTCACCGATTGGTGAGGCTGGACTGGCTACTGATTGGTACGGTATCAGCGGTGGCGCCCCACGCAGCGCATCATTTTGGGTCAAACTGCCATCACAAATGCCCGCGCACTTAACTTTGTTTGGTTGGGGGGCGCAGTCGGGTCCTAGTGACGCGAGTAGCAGGGCCTTTTACACCTACATGAATGAAGGCTTTGTAGGACTCGCATTTGGTGGGTATTGGGTGCGCACTGAGAGAAGAATCGATGATTCAAAATGGCACCATCTGGTCGTTGTCTACACAGGAAAACCCCTAGTCAATGGTGATCCTGAGGTCGATTTTTACATCGATGGAAGTTTGGCCGCGACCGAGCCTGCTAGGCGTTCTAATGTGGTAAGAAGTGCTAATGGGGCGGTGACTGTGGATACGGCTGGTCGCAACAATGGCGGCTCACCGTTTGCTATATTCCGTCACAACTACAATGCCTGGAAAAATGGTGACCAGACAGGCCTCGCCATTGACGAACTCTTTATCTTCAAGGGAGCTCTGAGCTCTAAAGAGGTTCAGAACTTGCATGATTATAATACGAACTTATTGCAGTCGTATTAGCCTTTGAACTTTGGATTCTTCTCGGTGGGAACAGGCGCATTGAGCTCCTTGCGCCAATTCTTAAGCAGCGTGTGAAGCTCTTGCAGCTTTTCTGGGTGCTTCTTCGCCAGATTCGTTTTCTCGCCGATATCTTGCTTCAGGTTGTAGAGTTCGAACTCGCCATTCTCAAAGTACTCGATGAGTTTCCAGTCGTCGTGGCGGATCGCTGATCCCGGACGTGTACGAAATAGTGGGTCCTGAGCTTCTTGCATCACCACGCTGCTAGCTTTGCCATAGAGCTGTAAATAGATAGGGAAATGCCAGTAAAGTGAGCGGTCAGCCAGTGCTTCCCCCTCAAATAGAGGTCTGAGGCTCAGGCCGTCTAGGATCTTTCCCTCAGGCGCTGGGGTTCCAGCGACATCACAAAAGGTCGGGTAGAAATCGAGATTACTGACGGGCGTGTCGCAGATGGATCCAGCCTTGATCTTGTCTGGCCAGCGGATGAAGAAGGGCTCGCGAATGCCACCTTCATAGTACATCCCTTTACCACCACGCAACGGCCACTGGAGGCTAGAAACACTGACTCCTCCATTGTCGGAGGTGAAAATCACTAGCGTGTTATCAGCGATACCGTTGGTCTCTAAAGCCTCGATCACGCGACCTACATTTTGGTCGAGCGACTCGATCATCGCTGCGTAGACTGGGTTTTTCTGCGCAGCAGTGGCCTTTTTATTCTTATACTTTTCGACAAGCTCAGGCTTGGCCTGAAGTGGCCCGTGGACAGTAAAATAGGGCAGGTAGAGGCAGAACGGGCCGGCCTTGTGCTCGGAGATGAACTCGATCGCCTTGGTGGTGAGAACGTCGGTGAGATAGGAGCCCTTTTCTTTGACTGCTAGGTTCGGGTATTTGAAGGGCGAATGGTAGCCGCCATTGTAGGGGCCACCTGCGGAAGATCCGCCGACATTGATGTCGAAACCATTTTTAAGCGGATCCTCAGTGACATGCCATTTTCCCATGGTTGCGGTGGTATAGCCAGCAGCTTTCAGAGCGTGGCCAAAGGTGAGGTTGTCTTGTGCTAGATGAAGAGTATTTTTTGTAGGAATGAGTTTGCGCGTGCTGGCCTTTCCTCGCTCCGAGCTTTTCACTGTGTAGACGCCGTGGCGCGGGGTGCTCTGACCAGAAATCGCGCAGGCGCGGGACGGGGCGCAATTTGCTGCCGCAGCATAGCCGTTAGTGAAGATCATCCCTTCACGGGCTAGCCGATCAATATTTGGTGTCTCATAGTATTTGGAACCATTGATAGAGACATCAGCCCAGCCAAGGTCATCGATATTGATGTATAGAATATTAGGCTTCTCTGCGGCAAAGGAAAACAGGCTGGTGAGTACGAGTGAAAGTAAGGTGAATAGATGTTTCATGAGATCGATGAAATGGATGAAATGGATGAATGGATGAATGGATGAATGGATGAATGGATGGTATTATCGTGCGTCAGTGCCTATCCATCTATGCCCAATGGCACTTAGTTAAGACTATTTTGGTAAGTTTTGAGACACATTATTTTGCTTCATCGTACCAGCTATTCGTTCTTGCTACTTGCTACTCGATAAACCCCCACCTCAAGAAGTCGAAATCTTCCAGTGCGTCGATTGACAACCAAGACCCATAAGTAAGCGCCATTACCATCATATCATTTTAACCTCGGCAAGGTATTGACCTGGCGTTTTTTGAGTGGGTACCAATCGTGGATCAAGCCGCTGAGTTCCTTGGCTAGTTCAGGTTTTTTGGTGGCTAGGTTGATTTTTTCGTGGGGGTCTGCCGTGAGATTAAACAGCTGCGGCTGGGGGTCTTTGGGCAGTGCCTTCCGACCGTATTTTGAGCCTGAGGCTCCATCGTAGGTGAGTAGGAGTTTGTAATCGCCACGGATGACCCAGCGGCTGAGCAGAGAAGCTTCAGGGTCCTCAACATCCTCTATGTTATGGTCAAAATTTTCGCCAAAAATCATTTTTCGCTTAATGGCTATCCCCTCTTGCAGGTTACTGAGCAGGTTCAGTCCGGGCAGGCGTTTCGGGATATCGACGCCAGCTGCGGCAAGGATGGTGGGCATAATGTCGATGCTGCTACAAAGCTCTGATCTGTCGGCGGGTTTCATTTTCCCAGGCCAACTGAACATGATGGGAGTGCGGGTGCCACCTTCGTAGGCGCTGAGTTTCGAGCGCTCCGTAAAGCCCGGCCCTTTCGGGTCCTGAATCCACCCGTTGTCGGTGACGTAAATAACCAGCGTGTTATCGGAGAGTCCTTTTTGATCGAGTCTGGTAATCAGTTCTCCGCAAGTTTCATCGAACCATTCACACATGGCGTAGTATTTGGCGACGGAGATCGGGCGGTCAGCTGTGGCGTATTTTTTGAGTAAACGTTCCGGTGGGGAGTGGGGGGTGTGGGGCATAAACGGAGCATACCAGACAAAAAACGGCTTTTGGGCTGCGACTGCGGTGTCGATAAAATCAAAGACTGGCTTCATGCCCTTGCGTCCGATGCTCAGGCCGTCATCGCCGTGGCGACCGCCTTTCTCCGGATAACCACGGGTCATGCCGTGGGTGAAGCCGCCGCGCTGGTAGCTGCCTTCCCACCATTTGCCGCACTGGTAGCTGAGGTATCCATTTTGGCCAAGCAGGCGAGGTAAGGTCGGGTTTTTATCGACGTTGGCGATCAACAACTCCTTTGGGGTCTTGCCGGTTCTTTCGGCGTGTTGTTTATTTTTTTCAGTTCTTCCGGGGTCGTTGCCGGTGATCATATTCTGGTGCGAGTAGAGGCCGGTTGCCAGAGTATTGAGTGCTGGCCGGCACAAGGCGGTAGGCACGTAGCCGCGGCGGAATGTGACACTTTGTTTCGAAAGTTTATCCAGTTGTGGCGTCTTGATGACCGGGTGCCCCATAAAACTATAATCCGTCCATGATTGGTCGTCAGAGAGGATAAGTACAATGTTAGGCTTTTGGTTCTCAGCGCTGAGCGGACCGATAAGCAAGAGTGCTAGGACAGCTAGTAGCTTGGTGACTGGCAAATGGTTCATGTGGGTTTTGTAATAGAATGATGGGATTTTGTCTAGAACTGTGAGTTTCTTTTCTGGTTGCGGAATCTGGGCGAGTAGATTTTTAGTGGCGGTGGTTTCCAACCGCCAAGCCAAAGAATATCAAATACGGACTAGGCGGCAATGGCACTTACTTAAGGGTATTAGTCGTCAATCGAGGCACTAGAAGAGTTAGACTTCTTGAGGTGGGGTTTATCGAGTAGCTAGTATTCAGTAGCTAGCAATGGAGCGAATAGCTAACACGATGAAGCAAAATAATGCGTCTCAAAGCTCGCCAAAATAGGCTTAACTAAGTGCCATTGGGACTAGGCGGTTAGAAACCGCCGTCACACCTCAGTCGAAAAACAAATTTCTAGAGCTAATCAAAGATTTACATCACAATCGTGCCTGAATAAGTTTCTCCCATGCTCGACCGCTCGCTTTCCCGCCGCCGCTTCCTCGCCACCACTGCGGCAGCTGTAGCCTTCCCCACCATTCTCACGGGAAAGGAAGCCGTCCTCGGCCATGGCGATTTTAAATACCGTCTCGTCCCCGATTGGGGAGTCCTCGGACCCAAGACGCCAGTCAAGAACTGCCACGGCATCGTCTGCACCCGCGAAGGCCACATCATCGTGTTCACCGATGAAGTGAAGAACAACGTCATCGTCTACGACTCTAACGGCAAACTACTGCACAAATGGGGCCACGACTACCCCGGCGCCCACGGCCTCTCACTTGTGGTCGAGAACGATCGCGAAGTCCTCTATTTCACCGACCTCACCCGCGGCATGGTTTTCAAAGCCACCCTCTCCGGTGAAATCCTCAACCAATGGAAGTGGCCCGAAGCTTCCGGAAAATACGACAAGTCTGGTCAATACCGCCCGTCCTGGACCCTCCACACCCCCAACGGCGATTTCTTCGTTCTCGATGGCTACGGCCGCGACTACATCATGCACTACACCGCCGACGGATCGCTCAAGAAAACCTTTGGTGGCAAAGAGGGTGGCATCAAGCACTGGGGACCGCATGGTGGCATCACCGACCTGCGCGACCCTGCCAAGCCCGCCCTGCTCATCGCTATGAGCGATCAGCAGCACCTCCTCCGCCTCGGGCTCGATGGCAGCATCCTGGACACCACGCCAATGCCCGGCGGCAACCCGCGCCAGATCCACCAGGACGGCAAGCACTTCTTCGTCGCCCACCTAGCCGACAACTGGCCAGCCGACCGCGATAGCCGCGGCTTTGTCTCCGTCCTCGATCACGACCTCCGAGTCATCGCTAACATCGCCGGCACCGCACCAGATTACGATGACGACGGCAAACTCTTGACGATGAAAAGCACCAACCCAATCTTCATGCACCCTCATGATCTGACCATCGGTCAGGACGGCAGCCTCTACGTCGCACAGTTCGCCTCGGGAAACACCTACCCACTGAAACTCGAGCGAGTTTGAATCAGCCTTCAGCCGATAACAACCGCAACCGGCGTGGACTTGCCGGCAATCTCAACAGATACGCCAAGAATGGCGGATGGCGGATGCCACTTGGTTAAGAAGATTTACCGCGTTCTCTAACGAAGAAATTCATATCAAGCCTAGGGAAAAGGCAGCGCCTGCATCCCTAGGGTAATTGTAAATAATAGTATGTTGGCTGAAAGCTAACTTCATGAGCGCAAATCTCGACGTTATCATGTAACGCTTGCCGGCAATCATTTCACAAAATCTATGAGACAACTAAATGGACCGTGCGGCCAGCGCAGCGATGTG
>JBLHPP010000058.1:0-10777 GCA_047624385.1 Crocinitomicaceae bacterium | reverse complement strand
GCCCAATCAAATTTCGAATCCTCTTAGAATCTATAGTTTATGGCGATACCAGCAAAGAGACCTGCGTTGATGTCAGATTTTTGAAGCATATTGTTGCTCATATCTTCCACTTCAAGCTCACGACCGAAGGAATAACCAACGTCGATAGATCCCCAGATTTCTTTATAGATTCGATGTTCACTTCTCAGTGAGAGGTTGATTCGGCTGACTTTGACTGTGCGCTCAGGCCCAGCATTGTCAGCCTTAACCTTCCAAGTGGGTGAGGAGAAACGTAGGATAGAGCCAACAAACCAATCGTCATTTATGCTATAGGAAACTCCAGCAATAGGACCGAGAATGTAGAGCTCTACATCAGTGCACGGACGGTAGATTAACTGGACAGCTGGAATGAAGGTATCTTTGCCGAAGTAGCGTGAATAATAGGCTCCGACTAAAAAGCGGAAGTCTGGGTTAAAGACATAACCAACACCAGCACCAGCTGCGATACCGTCGTTGTTGCTAGCATCAAAGTCACCGTTCCAGCTAGGCATGACAAAGGCACCTGAAAGCCAGTCATCACCGTGTTCCTTGAGGATAGCTATCGGTAGGCTGAATGAATGCAGTGTGCTATCTGGTACATATGTCGCACCGCTAGTGCTGAACTTCGTCTGAGTGTAGTAGAAAAAGCTGATTAGGTGCCAGTCGTTATAATTGATTGGGAGTACGGGCCCAAAGAGAGAGAATTCGCCAGACTCAATGTCGCCAGCTAGTGAATCAAAATCCGAAGCGAATTGCTTTTGGTATCCGGTAAAACCGACCGCGTAACCAGGGAGCTTAGTAGTGGTGCTCTGTGTGCGATTAAAAAACTCGAGGTTTGGAGCACCAATAGAGAGTCCTTCAGAGTTTGGTGCTGGCTCGGTTGTGGTTAAATCGGTGACGGAGCCAGCGACCAGCAATGAACTAGATAGGCATAGAGCGGCTAAGCTTGTGAGTGAAACTTTGAGCATACGATTATGAGAAGGCTAAAGGATTTAATAATTAGAACCATTAGCAATATGCGGCAAAGAGCAGAGGGCTGTCAACCACGCATGCGGGGCGTTACCTTAGGGTTCCTAGACTAGGGAGGTTATCTAGGTTGATCCCTGCTGCACTCATAAAAATGAACAGAATTTTCCAGAATTAACCAATGAATAACAAAGCACTTGGGATATTTTAGAGAGGATTCAGGGTTTTGGCCTTTTTTCTCAGCGTAACCTTTTGATAAATTCTGTGTAAAAAAATCCCTAGTGTAATAGCCCTGGGTATTGCCTTAGCCTAATTTACATAGAGGTCTTTGATTTCAACCTCGCTGAGCTCTCTTTCCCAAATCGCGATGTTATCGATCGTGATGGGTGTAGCGTGCTGGAATTTTTTGTTAGAGTCACAGCCAATATAGATGAATGGCTTTTTATTGATCTCCTTGATCTCGGCATTGGATGATGCGCCTACTTTTTTACCGTCAACATAGATTGTAATAGTCTCGGTAGAGCGTGCACAGACCATGGTAATCATATTCCATTTATTGCCAACAATGACGGCTTCTTCAGGTTTCAACACGTGCTTCACTGACCTATCCTCGGTGGCTCCTTCCGGCCTCGGTTGTTTACTGACTGGGACGAGGTCCAGCTCCGACGACTTGTGTGGCTTAAGCCAGAATGAGATAGTGAAGTCTTTAGTAGAGCTCCCCATCGGCGTACCACTCAGTGGAAGGCTAAAGTAATGGGTCTTGTCGAGAGTGAGCCCTTTACCGCTACGACCACTTCTTGAGAAAGCAGGCTTGTCCTTGAGGGGGATTAATTTGATACGGGCATTATCTTTTGCTACCAATTGCTCATCGTCAAAATCAATGTAGGCGAATAATTTATCATGCGGAAGGCGGGCTATTTCAGGGTTTTCAGCTTCCTTGCTACCCACTGAGTTGGATTCGGTGGCTTCGTTTTCAGTTCCACCTGAAGAGAGGGGGTCAACACGAGGAGGGTTAGCTGTTTCAGTGTTCTCAGCTTCTTTGCTACTCACAGAGTTGGATTCGGTGGGTTTGGTGATATCGTTTTCAGTTCCACCTGTAGAGAGGGCATCAACACGCGGAGGGGTGGCTATTTCGGTATTCTCGGTTTCTTTAATGCTCACATAGTTGGATTCGTAGGCATCGTCGTCAGCTCCACCTGTAAAGAAGATGATGCAAACAGTGATGAGAACGATAGTTCCAATGCCAGCTAGAACCAGGGGGTTTTTGAGTATTTGTCCTTTCTCCCCTTGAGCTTCTTTTTGCTGAGCTGCGAAAGCATCAGCTGCTGAAACTCGACCCATATTACCTTCTACAGAGACCGTTTGGGTCGCCGTCGTGTGCGTGGCTGGCACGTTATAGATCGTCGATGTAGCTTGGACTGGCACGGGAGCCGACTGGATCGGCTCAGGAAGGTGAGATACGGCTTCATCATAGCTCTGGAATCGATCTCTAGGATCAAGGGCTATCAATTTTGCAATCCACTGTGCCATAGCCTCCGGCACTCTATCGTTGTAGGCGGAAACGAGCTCTAGAGGTTGGGTCTTTTGAAATTCAATGATTTCCTCAAGCGGAGTCTGGATCCACGGGTGTCCACCTGAGAAAGCGTGGAAAATGAGCTGTCCAATGGCGTAAATCTGTGAGATTTCGCTGGCGGGTTCGCCCTTGGCTTGCTCCGGAGAAATGAGGTAAGGAGCTCCTACGTAGTCCGTGCTCTCATGTATCCGTCTAGAGACTTCGGCCAGACCATAGTCGGTGATGGAGTATAATTTCTTGCCACTGGGGCGGGTGATGAGACCGATATGGTTGGCATCTAAAGCTCCGTGAAAGTTTCCTGATGGCTTGGCAGCAGCATGGATCTCAAGTATTTGTTGAGCTAGCTCCCATGCTTCATACTCGCTCAGTGGGCCGGAATCCGCCAAACGGGTGTTGAGGATCGTAGTGTCAAGCAGTTGCCTGATGCTGTAGGGGCCTTCCTCATCGATACCATGCGTATAGATGATCGGAAGTCCTGGGTGAGAGGCTGTTCCTAGCTCTGCAGAGCTTGCATGGAAGGTTTCTTTCCACTCAGCTTCGTTACCAGAAGCGGGGACGAAATAGCGGAAGATTTGTACTTTACGCTGAATCAGCGTGTCTTCTGCTTCGTAAATATTACCGAAAGCGAGTTCTTCTAAGAGCTGGCTTATTTGGTAGCGGTCGTCCATTGTGGTTGGTTTTTATGGGTATTGGGATGGGTGGAGTGCGGAGAGGATTCTATTGCGTTAGCATTTAAGGAATGCAAAAAAAAGGCTTATTAATAATAGTGGTTACAAAATAGCAGTAAAGCTAGGTTGTGGGATGATGATTCTACCCAGTATTTGAGACTGTTTGATCTTCAATGACTAATATTAGAGGGCAGTTTTCTGTGGTGATCGATCTGGCGCTCGGCGTATCCAGCAAGACTAACCAAGTTTTTCCTTGGCCGCTGTGAGGAGCGTAGTGGCTTTGTCGCGCTGAGGCGCCGCACCGCGGGCTTGGTCGGGCTTGCCGCCGCCTTTACCGCCAGCGATTGGGCCGAGCTCTTGGATCAGCTTGCCAGCTTGCAGACCAGCAGTGATGGCGTCAGGGCCACAAAAGGCACCGAGGTGAAGGCGTGAACCATCGTCGACGATGAACATTGCCGCCTGAGTGAACTGCTGCTTTTTACAGCCATTCATTAGTTCTTGAAGAAGGTTAGCTGGACCTTCGACAATAGCGGCTAAGTTTCCAGTTGTTAGTTTCCAGTTGCTAGTTGATTGCTCGGCTAGCGCCTCGTTGAGCATCGTATCAGCCATAGCAGCAGCAGCTCCGGCCTGAGCCTTCTTGAGCTTTTTATCGGCAGCTGTGACTGTGTCACGTAGGCCCTGAATGTGCTTGAGTGAGTTATTGAAGACGGTGTTGACTTGGTCGAAAGTTCCTTGGGCAAGCATTGCTGCCATGATACGAGCTTCCTCTTGGTATTGAATTTCCTCTGCGCCTACTACTTTGAATCCAGCATTGATGATCTCGAGTTTTGCTCTGAGTTCTTCTTCTTCCTTCGCATTTTTCTCTGCGACTCCACGAGCCCAATCGTAGACTGCGACTCCGCAAGCAGCTTCGATACGACGCACGCCAGAAGCGATTGCTCCTTCAGATTTAATCTTAAAGATACCGATGTCGGAAGTGCTGCCGATGTGAGTACCGCCACAGAGCTCCATAGCATAACCGTCGAGCCCTAGTTCGTTGCCGCCGATCTGTACCACGCGAACCATCTCGCCGTATTTATCGCCGAAGAATTGCATGATGTCCTTGCGGTTCTTGACGTCAGCATGTGGGACTTCGTTGTAGAAAACGCTGTCACCAGAAGCGATCTTATCATTCACCTTGATCTCAATATCAGCGATCTGCTGGGCTGTGAGCGCGCCAGAAGTGAAGTCGAATCGGAGGCGGTCAGTGGTGACCAGTGAGCCTTGCTGAGTAGCATCGGTAGAAACTACTTCGTGCAGTGCCCAGTGGAGCAGGTGAGTCGCAGTGTGGTGTGACTCGATTCTGCGACGGCGCTTGGCGTCGACAGTGAGGGCCACGGTGTCACCGACAAGTAGAGCAGCAGACTTCGAAACTTCGTGGGCTACCGCTTGCCCAATTTTTTGGACTGAACTTACTTCGAGAGCTTCGCCAAACTCACCTTTCTTAAAGAGTGTGAGAATGCCCTGGTCTCCGAGCTGGCCGCCCATTTCCACGTAGAACGGTGAGCGATCGGTGATGACGAGTAGTGATTCGTCACCGCGGTGGATTTCGAGGATTTTAGCCTCGCTAGAGTCTTCGTCGAAGCCGGTGAAATCGGTTTCCACGTCGGATGAAATGTCGAGCGCTCGAACGACGGTCTTCTTTTGCGCCGCTTGGGATAGCGTGCGGGCATCGTCCATGCGTTTTTCGAACCCCTTCATATCGAGCTCTAGCTTACGCTCTTGGCAGAGCAGCTCAGTGAGATCTATTGGGAAGCCGAAGGTATCGTAAAGATCGAAAGCAAAAGAGCCAGAGATATGGCCTTTCTTTGCTTCTTTATCGAACATGCCGAGTCCTCGATCGAGTGTGCGGTTAAAGGATTCTTCTTCGCGAGTGAGGGTCTCTTTGATCGCTTCACGGCGGGTGCCCATTTCTGGGAAGATGTGCTGCATTTGATCGACCAATGTGTCAACGAGCTGCGTGAGGAAGAGTGAGTCACCAGTGAAGCCTAGTGTGCGGCCGTAGCGGACTGCGCGGCGGAGGATGCGGCGGAGCACGTAGTTGCGGCTCGTGTTACCAGGCAGGATTCCATCGGCGATCGAGAAGGAAAGTGTGCGGATGTGGTCGGCGATCACGCGGAAAGCGACAGCCTCTTTCATCTCAGTAGTGAGAGTGGATTTGTCGACCTCGACAGAATCTGGGTAGATGTCGTGGTACTTCTTGCCGGAAATCTCCTCCAGCTTAGCAAACAGCGGGGCGAAGACATCAGTCGAGTAGTTGGTCGGCTTCTTGGAGAAATCTTTGAAACCGTCGGTGCCCTGGTAGATCGAACAAACGCGCTCGAATCCCATGCCAGTATCGACGTGTTTAGCGGGAAGATCGCGGAACGTGCCGTCAGCTTCAGCATTGTACTGAATGAACACCAGATTCCAGATCTCGATACAGAGGTCGGAGTCCATGTTGACTAGCTTGCCGCCGGAGTCACCATTCGGTGTGAGATCCACGTGGAGCTCTGAGCAAGGACCACATGGGCCAGTCTCACCCATCATCCAGAAGTTGTCCGCCTTGTTGCCATCGACAACGTGCTTTACTGGATCGAGCCCTTTAGATTCGAAAAGCTTGGCCCACAGGTCGTATGCTTCTTTGTCAAATTCAGATGGGTCGCCTAGAGATTTGTCCGGACGATAAACCGATGCGTAAAGGCGTTCAGCCGGGAAGCCCCAGTGTTCAACAATTAGATCCCAGCTCCATTGGATAGCTTCTGGCTTGAAGTAATCGCCAAATGACCAATTGCCGAGCATCTCGAACATGGTGTGGTGGTAGGTGTCGTAGCCTACATCATCGAGATCGTTGTGCTTACCTCCAGCGCGGATACACTTCTGGGTGTCAGCTGCACGTGGCGGGCTGTATGGAGCCTTTTCAGTTCCGAGGAAAAACGGCACGAATTGGTTCATTCCCGCGTTGGTGAAAAGCAGGCCAGGAGACTGTGGAAGCAAGGAAGCAGAAGGCACGATGGTGTGCTTTTTATCCTTGAAGAAGTCGAAGAATGATTGGCGGATTTCGTTAGCGGTCATGGATGTTGGTGATCCGTTAGTAGTTAATAGAGAATGGGTATCTGCTGCCCTGGTGAGCAGTACGATTGATGGCTGATGGAGTAAGCGCTGCAGGGCTGAGTTTCAAGGGTTTTTGTCGCACCCTCTACATTGCGCCAGAATTTCTCAGCCACGAAGGGTCAGAAAGTCTCTGGAAAACCCGTACGATGAAGCTTTCTAACCGCGAAAAAGACGAAAGACACTAAAAGGCCAGTATTGAATAAGGGGGGGGAGAGTCTGGATAAACCGAATAATACCGAATTAGCCCAGACAAAAGGGTCCAAGAAATAAAGGGTAGCAGAAATAAAGGAAATAAAGGGTCGGACCTCAATGGCAGACCTCAATGGCACTTAGTTAAGTCTATTTTGGTGAGCTTTGAGACGCATCATTTGCTTCATCGTGCTAGATATTCGTTCCATCTACCAAGATGCTAGCTACTAGCTACTCGTCAAACCACACCTTAAGAGGTCTAAATCTTCCAGTGCCCCGATTGACGACTAATACCCTTAAGTAAGTGCCATTGGGGTCGGACCTACAGGGGGCGAAATGACCTGTAGGATGAGGCAAACCCTGAGGAAATTACTCCTCTTCCTTCTTATTTCCATCGATGCTCTTGAAGAGGCTAAAGAGGTCGCTGTCGGTGGTGAAGATGGCGGTGGTCTCTTTCCCGAGGGTGTTCTGGTAGGTCTCGAGGGTTTTGATGAACTGGTAGAAGTCAGCGGCCACTGGGCTTGAGTTATAAGCATCGGCATAGATACCAGTCGCTGCTGCGTCTGCTTTACCCTGGATTTCGCGTTCTTTGCGGTACGCTTCTGATTTGATCTGCAAGAGGTCGCGATCCTTGCGGCCGATGATGATAGCAGCCTCACCCGCACCTTCTGAGCGGAAGCGGTCGGCTATTTGCATCCGTTCGGAGGCCATGCGGCTGTATATTTCGCCGATAACATCGGATTTGTAATTGATGCGTTTGAAGCGTACATCGATGAGCTCAATCCCCCATGCTTGGACTTTAGGTTGCGCTGCGCTGAGGATTTTCTCAGTGAGGACTTTACGGCCGTGTTTGATGGCTGGGAGTACTCCGATGTTGGAATTGGCTGCGATGAGTGACTCGTCGACTGCAGGCTTGCGGCCTTTTTCACTACGGACGACTTCGATCAGGTCATTCGCTGCGATCGCGTCTCTTGTGGCGCTGCCGATGATGTCATCGAGCCGTGACAGGGCGCTGCGTTCATCACGTAGTTTCTCGTAGTAGGTCTTCGGGTCAGAGATGCGCCAGCGAGCGAAGGTGTCTACGTTGATGTAGAGTTTGTCGCGGGTCGGCATATCGGTGGCTGGGCCATCCCATTCGAGGATGCGTTTTTCGATGCTGTTGACTTTTTGGATGAATGGAGTCTTCCAGTGGAGGCCTGCTTCGTTCTTTTTAGGATCGGCGTTGATGGCGTCACCAACAAACATACCAAACTGGGTGATGAAGACCTGTTCGGTTTGTTTTACGGTGTAGGCGCTGTTGTTAATGATGATGGAGGCAACCACCAATAGTGCGATAGAGAGAATAGTTTTCATGGGTAATATAGTGTCTAGAAATTATTTTCCGAGGTTCATGAGTGGAAGAAACTGCTTGGCATCTTCGTCGAGGATGACTTTTTTGCCTAGTTTCGGGAGCACTTCGGTCATGGTTTCTAAGTAAAGTCGTTGCCTAGTGATGGCGGGTGCTTTTTCGTACTGTGCGAGAAGGTCGCGGAATCGGGTGACGTCACCCTCGGCTTCGTTGACACGCTGGAAGGCATAACCTTCAGCACCAGAAATACGTTGTTGGGCGGTGCCTTTGGCTTTCGGGATGACTCGGTTGTATTCGCCATTGGCTTCGTTGATCATCCGTTCCCGTTCCTGCTGGGCTCGGTTGACTTCGCCGAAGGATCGCTGGACGGGGCCAGGTGGGTTGACGTTGATCAGCTCGATGCGCTCCGCTGTGATGCCCATATCGAGAGTTGCTACAATTTCTGATAAGCGAGAAAGAGATTCGACGCCGATTTCTGTGCGGCCAATGGTTAGGACCTCATCCACGGTCCGGTCGCCGATGACTTCACAGACGACGCTTTCCGTTAGATCGCGCAGGGTTGATCCTGGGTTGCGGAGTTGGAAGAGGTATTGGTAAGGGTCGGTGATGCTGTATTGGAGTATCCACTCGACTTGAGCGGCGTTGAGGTCTCCAGTGACCATATCGCGTTCTTTATCAGGCTCTGTGCCGACTTGGTAAGGGTTGGTGACATCACCGGGTCTGCCGAAGCCAAATTCGAGTTTGAGCTGGCGGTCGATGGGAACGATGGTCGCCTTATCCACGCCGAATGGGATTTTAAACCGAAGTCCAGGTTCTTCGATTTGTGTGTATTTACCAAAACGTTGGACCACGGCCACCGATTCGGGGCTGACGGCGTAGAATGAGGTGAATATGCCGTAGAGGACGACCAAGGCAAGTGGCACACCGACCAGTAGTTTAGGTGAAAATGTGATTGGGCGGCCGTCGATGGTGATGGTTCTATTCATTGGAGGTGGCTTCTTGAGGTGGATTTGGCTTAGTTATCGAACTGTTTCGAGCGCGATTTCGCACATTAGCCCAATCTGATACGAATGAAACCCGGAATATTGTTTATCTTTGGAATTATAGCTTAAACCCTGAGAACGCCGTCAATTCTTTACCCTTTTGAGGTGACGCTGGGTGGGCAGAAGGGGGGATCCTGGGGGGAATATGCTCTTTGCCGTCGAGGGCCCATCGGGAAAGCTAAAAATACCTAGCATTCAGTAATTGGTTAGTTTCCTCAAAAAGTAAAAGAGCTCCGTCGACCTGGCTGAGAATTTACAGAGGCTTTACACACGAAGCTGAATATGTGTGTGAGAATGGTGATGTTAAAAAACACAAAATCAAACCATCATGAAACCATCAAAATCCAGTAATCTCTCCGTTGTTAAAGTCACAAAATCCACTCTCATGCTCAGTGCTCTGGGATTGTTGAGTATGACATCACTCCAGGCAAAAGGCGCGGATGCAACTTCAGCCGCAGAAGAAATAATCGCACAAGCCGAGCTGGCCGCTCAGCCGAAAGTGCAAATAGCCATTTTACTAGATACCTCTGGGAGCATGGAAGGGCTTATCGAGCAGGCGAAGTCGGAGCTCTGGAGTATAGTCAACACCTTCAACAGCGCAAATAAGGATGGCAAGGCGCCACAGTTAGAAGTGGCGCTATATGAATATGGTAAGCAGTCACTCAATGCTGAGAGTAATTGGCAGCAATGCATTGTCCCATTTAGCAATGATCTAGACTTGATCAGCGAGGCGCTTTTCAAGCTAAAGACGAATGGGGGCGACGAGTATTGCGGCGCGGTGATCGAGCGCGCAGTCGCCGACATGAAGTGGGATGAAGCAGCGGGGACTTATAAAGCCATCTTCATCGCAGGCAATGAGCCATTCACTCAAGGGCCCATCAATGTGACACAGAGTTGCCAGTCAGCAAAGAAAAAGGGCATCGTGGTCAATACTATCCACTGTGGAAATCAGCAGGTGGGAGTCCAGAGTGGTTGGAACATTGGGCCAGTAGTGGCTGGTGGAAGCCTGCTCACGATAGATCACAATGCACAGGTTACACATATTGATGCACCTCAGGATAAAGTGATCATCCAGCTAAATATAGATCTCAACAAAACCTATGTCCCTTACGGAAAATCTGGGGCAAAGAACAAGATTCGCCAAGAGGAACAAGACAGCAATGCGCTACAGAAAGAGAGCTCTGGAGCGAATGTGCAACGTGCAATCTGCAAATCGTCCCACAACTATTCTAATACCAGCTGGGACCTTGTGGATGCTGCGAAGCAAAAGCAATTCGACTGGGGTACGGTCGAGAAAAAAGACCTTCCTGAATCCATGCAGAAGCTGAGTAATAAAGAGCTCCAATCCTATGTAGCTGACAATGCGAAGAAACGTACGCAGATTCAATTAAAGATCCAGAATGCCAGCCAAGAAAGGCAGAAGTATATCGCAAAAATTAGCCTAGAAAAAAGTGAAGATGGTGCCCAGACGCTCGATCAAGTCGTCATCGAGACAGTGCGCAAACAGGCCAAAGAACTAGGCTACACCTTCAAATAGCCAAAGAATGTCAAGGGAGGGGCGTTGGCCATTTTTCACCTGAACAATGAATCGGTTTTTACCGCAAAAAAGACGAAAGTATGAAAATTTCAAATGCGTAATTTAAAATTCTCAAATGGAGCAAAGCGACCCCCACGAATATTAGGAGGCAAGTAATACCATTTAGGACAATGGCACTTAGTTAGCCTATTTTGGTGAGCCCGACCATTAGGGCCTTCGCTTCGGGACGCAGCCCTATTCAAGTACACACTACTACCATAACTGTCCTCTATTTTAGGATGGTCCCGTGATGGTCTGCGTAAT